>NC_013746.1 GCF_000025325.1 Haloterrigena turkmenica DSM 5511
ACACTGCAAGACTTCGTCTTCGACGGTCAAATTGTTGAGCCCAATGCAACGATATACCGAGTAATTGGAAGTAGACGTAAGATTCGCTTAGCAGGGATCTGGAATACTGTCGGCACTGACAGTCTTCACCGGCACTGAGATATTACATTTCTCGTCACTGATCGCGATCGTTACACTGTTAATCAGCGACGGACAATCACATCCTCATTCAGTTGACACTCCCACTGCGATTGAACGAAGGGGCTCAACGTCGGCTTCTAGCCGGCGTCTTCGGTCGTGTTTAGTTTATAGCATTGTGCCAGACAGCGAAGGCTTCGAGCCATGATTCTGCTGTTAACGGTTTTGCGTGGCTGAAGCAGTTTGAGAATGAAGAGGTACGTCGTTTTATCTCACGAAAGACACATTCAGCAGTGTTCCGATTTCCATGTTTTTCGTATCGAAATCGGAGCCCAGATCGACGAAGTGCAGTCTGGAGATGTTTTGCTCCATCGACGGAAAACCAGTATCTTTGACATCGTGTTTCTCGGTTCGAATCACAGTTTCGTCGGCGCAACGTGATTCGAATCCGCGTCAGTTGTGGGCTGTAGACCAGCTTTCTGTACCTAATCGTGAACGGCCTTACGCGATCGCTCGACACCGAACTTCTCGAGTTCTCGAATGGTATGCCAGTGCTCGGTCCGGTATCGGCACCCGGCGTAGCACTGCCCAAGACGAGTTGTCGGTAGACAGTAGCAGCGAATGCTCGTTCTTTTGACACGGGGGTAGAGTTAAGCCGGCCGGTATTGAATCATTCACACACGGGTGATCCGATAGATGGCTATGGTCGACGACCCACGTCCTCCACTCCCCAACTGGGTGACGGACGCCTACACCGTCCTCGAGACCGATATCACGGAGAACGCGGCCGATAGCGGCCAAAGCGGGGTGCCAGCGATCAGCCGTGACCAGGCCGCCGACGTACTCTGTGCGGACGACGACCTGGCGCTCGAGCCCGATGATGCCGACTATGCCCTGAGACGGCTCCTCAATCGCGGCTATTTCTACGCGGTTGACAACGAACTCCGGCTCACCTCTCCACCCGGCGAAGACTGACCGCGCTGCGGATTCAGGGCAGAATACACCTTGTTGCGAGCGCCTTGCTCCCGACAGTACGGCTTCTGGTTGTATCGCGGTCACTTCACGACTCCCCCTTCGAAAATTCTGCTCCTCACTCCCTGGATTACCATCTCAGTCTGTACCAGTATCACCTTGATCGTCGCTTCCAAACCGTTTCTTCACGAGCGGCCAGCTGGAATACACCAGCAAGAATGGGATGAGGACTACAGACCATCAGTTCATAAAACTGTGGCAACACCTCTTCAAAGTCAACCAGTTTCCGCCAATACCAGAACGCCACAATAAACTCGAGTCTCCCAGAAACCACTGCTAATAGTCCCAACACCAGCCTCTCCAGGTCTTGGATCGAGACCGGATGGCTCCTTCTGATGGAGGGTGGATGGAAGGTAGACCAAGAACGGCTGATGACTGGTTACGGCGTCAGTGGGCCTGAAATCACAGTATCCGATGATGAGCAAAACCGTGTTGATCGGAAACCGGTGGAACTTCCGTTGGCGCCGTACGAAGATTGTGCGTACGTAGATAATCAGATCTCGAGTAGATACACCGGTTTGCAGGCTAATATAGGCTGACTTGGTCTTGTTGAATTTTCTGCTGTCCGAATGGAGGGGAGATTCATCGACTGATCTTGAAGACGTTTCTCTAGTCCTCGCTAGGTTCTTGAGGAAAATTGCATTAGGTGAGCATGAGATATACACTCATAATTGACGGGTGGTTAGTATTAACACGGGTGTCGGTGTTGCTGAAACCGAATGAGGGATCCTTCAGACGGATCATCACCAGAAATGGATAGTCTTACGCTTGATATCGTTGTAGCGGTTGCAGCCGCTCAGGATGAGGAGATTGAAGACCTTCCGCCGTTAGCACACCGTTTTGATCCGGTTGCCTTGGAACGTTTTGTTGAGAGTTCGACCATACCAACGTCCATTGTAGTTGAAGTGTACGGATGTGTCGTCGAAATTGATTCCAACGGTAACGTTGCAGCAACAGATGCCACCACCTGAGCCATCTATCCGGATCCTTCGTTGAATGACGAAGCCAGTAGGATCGATTGAGACGAGATCGAGCGGCTCAGCGAGATTCTTGAGTGCCTCTACTTCGTTTCGCCCTGACTGGCAACCCTGCTGGACTTGTCTCTTGTGACGTACCATCGCCCCTCCTTGGAGTCGATGGGCATGGTGATTCTCGGCCTCGGATATCCCTTGTACAGCGCGGTTCGCCAGTCCAGCGGGCAACGGACGGACCCCGCACTCGAGGAACTGAGAGCCGCCTCTGCCCCGGAGACCTCACGGACGAGGAGTTCGAGGAGCGCCGCGAACGCTTGTAACGGGAGCGGTAGTACGCTGGTGGACACGTTCTGGGTCGGGCGCCGCCACTTCTGGCCGGTAGTGCCCCCGTTAGCGGTCGGATTCCGCTGGTCGGTACGAGCCTTTGCTGAACGTCACTGTTGTGTCGAGAAACCCTTCCCGAGCGGCCATCGCGGCGTATGATCCGTCGGTTCATCTGTATACCCCAATCGGAACAGATGCTGCGGAACACCATCGCCGATCGCTGCCAGATTCCCGCGCTCGTCCTGTTTTTCGGGAAGTTGCAGAATCTGACTCATCGGGTGTGGCAACGGAGTTAGCGCTGGCACACCTGTACCGTGGCGAGATCCACCGGATGAAGTTCTGGCATGAACGGCTCGACCGCACATCAAACTGGGCGGTACTCGTTATGAGTGGTGTACTTACATGGGGCTTTTCCGGCACTGATCGCCCGCATTACATCCTCTTGTTAGGAGTAGTAGCATTGGCTGTTGACTCGAGTAGTCGCGTCATCGTCGTTGCAGTCTCCGGGCGGCCGGCGTCGGTGACAGTGATCGGGACGGCGATCTCTGGTGCGTCTTCGAGAACGTCACCTGGCGATGAGAGCTGCGTCTCGAGCAGGTCCCGGATCCGATGGATGTCTGGGCTCCGGAGCACGACCGATCCGATCAACTCGCCATGTGGATCCGCAGCGTCGACCGTCGGTGAGAGCGACGGCTTACCGGCGTCGGTCTCGAGGAGATAACGGTAGGGAGCGAACACACCGTATTTCGATTGGATGAGTACCGATCGTGTGATTGACTCGGCAAGTCCCTCGAGGTCGGCACTCTCGCGGCCACTAGGGACGCGAACGTCACGAACGACATCGATCCAGTAGCGTCGAGTAGATGGATGAGAGAGCCCGCGAGACCGTGACTCGAGCGCATGATCTCGGCGCCGAGTGCAGATATGTCGTCGCCGGTGGCTCGAGAGGGCAGAGTCGTCAGCTCCTCGAGCGTCTCGCCTCACTTAGCGAGCGTTGTGCGGAGGATCTCGGGGTTGTTGAGAGCGGCCTCGGAGAGTCCACCAATGTTTCGAGCGCCACGAAGGATTGCAGGCGATTCATCGAGTGTGTCGACTATCTCTCTGAACTCACAGCCCGGATGTGGCATGAAATTCGGCTTGAGTTGCGAATGGGTGATCAGTCAGTACAGGTGATGGAGATATCGGTAGCAGTGATGATTATTCAAGAGCTTGTTCCAAAGAAAACTCTTGAACAATTCTGATAAGATCGTCCGGTTCAAGTGGTTTCAAGACATAGCCATCTGCTCCGAGATCATCCGATTGTAGATCATGTAGCTCTGGTCCTGTCCCCGTCAGAACAATTACTGGGATTTGTTTTAGACGTTCGTCATTATTTAGCTTTGTTAGTATCTCTTCCCCGCTCTTCCGAGGAAAGTGCCAATCAAGAAAGATAATGTCCGGGTGAGGTGCATCAACATAGCTGTCACGTTGATAGAGGAAGTCTAATGCCTCGTCACCATCAGTAGCAACAGAATAGGTGCCATAAAATCCGGCTTCCTTAAACATCTCCTTTGTGAGACGCACATCCCCTGGACTATTCTCAATTAAAAGAATTTCGCCCACATACTTAGGTTCGGCCACTATTCTGTCACAGACTCAGCGACTAATAAATATTCGTATTTCTAGTGTTATTGGCATCACTCTTCAGAATAAGATTACTGAACAAATTTGCAAACTTACCGTCCCCAGCCGAGCCACTTATCTTCACACACCATCTGGTTCAATCATGAACAACCGCCCTCAACCTCCAGATGAGGCGCAAATATTACTGGTCGAAGACAATCCCGGGGATGTGCGTCTCCTTGAAGAAGCCTTCCATGACGGTCAGATCAACAACCAACTCCATACTGTCACTGATGGCCAAGCAGCACTAGACTTCATTCACCGCAGAGACGAATACGAGGATGCGCCTCGTCCAGATGCCATCTTATTAGACCTCAACTTACCACGTGTGGATGGAGAAGATGTTCTTCACGAAATCAAACACCACCCAGAGCTGAAAGATGTTCCCCTCATTATTCTGTCTGGTATGGACGGAGATATCGTTGAATCACGCGACCTTGACCATGATGCAGACGAGGATGCAGTCATCGAAAAACCGGTCGACCCCGACGAGTTTCTTGGCGTGATACGGGAGTTCGACGGCTTCAAACTGTCCGTCGTTCGTACTGGTCAGTAAGTCGTTGCCCTGTACTTACCGTTTGTCGGGTAGTCACAGAAAGGGTATAGGAACGTTTCTCTGACACCCTGTGTTCCAGCGTATCACCGAAATGAACTCGAGTTCACTCATGAACTCCACAGCAATAGGGACTATCAATTGTGAACTCCAGTTAGTGGGACCCTCCACGAGCGACACGGCGCCGGGTCGGTCAACATGAGATAGGTGGACTGTCAATCCTGGCGGCCAGCACGTCCTGAACTTCGGCGGCTTCCAGCCAAGTGGACTGTCTGTCCTGGCGACTAGATATCACTGAACTCGAGCAACAACAAGGGACCATCGTGCGTGTTCCAGAGGGTGTCAGTGACCGATCCGCATGACGTTATCTTCACCCAGTCTGGAGCGAACTATATGTTCACTACACTTTCTGCTCTCCAGTCACAAGAGTGGGTACGGTCGGGAAATGGTTGTCAGAGGCACCTCCCACCGCATTATTCTTGATTTTACGAGCGGGTATAGAACTTTGGGTGTTTTTCACAGAATTTCCCAATTACTATCGGAAAGAAAAAACGTGGTCTTGTCTTCCTGTATTTACCGTTTGCCGGGTAGTTACAGAGAGGGTATAGGAACTTTTCTATGACAGCCTGTGTTCCGGCATATCACGGAACTCGAGCAACAACAAGTAACTGTCCATCTTACGTGTTCCAGAGGGTGTCAGTGACCGATCCGCATGACGTTCCTAATTGATTCCTCAAACTTCGTACTATCTGGTGGAGTATCGAGTTCTTCTAGTGAATCAGGTTTCGGACTATCTTCTAACAAGGCGAATAACAGTTGCCGACGATGGACATTCGATACTACTTCGTATAGTTCATCATGGACTTAACTCATGAAAATGACCAGTGGATATCCACACATAAAGTATTCCTCCCAGATTCATCCGAAAGAAACGTTTTGATTATCTGGGTGAATCAGCTTCTATTCAGTGTACATCTCTGTGTAACAACTATTTCAGGAACATCACGTCTGAAGAATGAAGTTTCAGTAGGGGCCAAATCTGGTGTCTTCAGTGAGAATCTCCTCTGCGTCGGTGGGACGATGCGCTACCAGAACTCGGCTAACAGTGAGCTAAGCGATCATTCGGTGGAGCGGTCTCACTGTCCCTTCCCGGGAACTTCGAGGGCAGCGGTGAGTCGCTGGAAGAATCCTTGCCGGTGGGTGTCGGCGCTCTCGACGGTCTCGTAGCTGGTCTCGATTGCACCGTTCTCTCGGTAAGCGAGCAGCGTTAGTTCGGAGCCGTCAGCACGTGCCGCGACGCCCTCCTCGACGGCTCCCGAGGTCGTAACGACGACTGGATGCGCATCGATCGAGTTCGCGAAGGCGCAGAACGCGTCGATGCGTTCTTCATCGGGCGTCTCGTGGATGCTCACGATCCGCCGCTCGTCCAGTAGATCGTCCTCGGCGAGGACGTGGACCGATCGAGACGCTCCGTCGTCAGTGACGGTCGCATCGATTTCCGTCTCGAAACGGCGGTCCGCTAACACCTCGGCGATTGTCTGCCGGGCGTCTTTTTGGCGATCGAGCCACTGCTCACCGTCAGCTGTGAGACGGTATCGATACAGTACTCGCTCGATCGCGTCCACCGGCGGGAACAGCGAGAAACACTCGCGACACCAGAGGCGTTCGTCGGGGATATCGAAGATCTCCGAACACTCCTCGCAAACATAACGGTCCGTCTCGTCTACGTCGGAGGATTCGAGATCCATCTCGCAGTCCGGACAGCGGTACCCATCCGCGGCGTCGAACTCCGTTTCGGGACCGGCGTATCCGCAGACGTGTTCGAGGACGGTTGTCTCGATGGCGTGTGCGCTCCCACATGCCGAACAGACGGTGGTGTACTGCAGGCCTTCG
This sequence comes from Haloterrigena turkmenica DSM 5511, assembly GCF_000025325.1. Taxonomy (NCBI): domain Archaea; kingdom Methanobacteriati; phylum Methanobacteriota; class Halobacteria; order Halobacteriales; family Natrialbaceae; genus Haloterrigena; species Haloterrigena turkmenica. The sequence goes on from NC_013746.1 coordinate 6,556, forward strand.
GTAGTACACTCTGGACAGACGTACACCTTCGAGACGAACTCGTTCGCCAACACGCCTCGGGTAGCGAAGTGCTCGAGGACGTCAGCCGGGTCATCGTCGACATCGTCGAGGAGTTGCGTTACGTTCGGGTAGCTGACGGTTCCCTCGGCAGAAATTTCGGGCTTGTACTCCCCATTTGGTATCAACTCGTCGATAATTCGAAGCTCCCCTGGTGAAACCATAGCTCTCTACATACTGCAATTCCAATCGCTGTATATCTTCCCCTAATTGACTACTGTTATTATAGATGTTTGTTTGATATTTTGTCTCTCTTCTTCTCATAGCCGGAAGCCACCGCTTCAGCAGCATCGTAGATTTGAGTGATTGGGCTGTTATCGACGATTGCACTGAGCTCGTCCTTGAGGACCGGCTTCGCGGACAGGGCACACTCTTCTCGAAGGTTCGTTACCTGCATTGTGGACTCGAGTGCGTCTGTTTGAAAATCCGAATCCGCGATGACGAGGTGATCGCCGGTCGAGCGGGCAGTCGCTTCGATCAGCAAATCGCGAACGGCTATCCGGTCGCCATCGGTAAAGTGTTCGTCTTGCAGCCGAGTTGCCTCGAGCGCAACGACCTGACTTGGGAACAGCACCGGGAGATCGCTGAGATACTCACCACTCGAGCGGTCAGTTCGATATCAAACCGTCAGTCTCGGTGGCGACGAAAAGAGGTATGACTCGCTGAATGAGCTGTGCGACTCCGATCGGGACCGACTCGAGGACGACGCCGGCGTCGGGGAGCAGATGACCGATGCGGTCCTCGAGCACAGAAGATGACCATCACCTGAGAGTAAGACCTTCTCGTTTAGGAGATAGCATCCCGTACGCCTTTTACCTCCTCGGCGCTTACTAGTAACTAACACAACACGTTTGGAAAAATGGACTCAGATCAAAACCAACCGAACGAAGTTGAAATATCACTTGAAGAGAATGGGGAGTTGGAGCTTACAGCAATTGATATCGACTCGGAAGGTCTTCCCCTCAATTTCTCGGTCGAGGGCGTGATCCGAGATATTGATTCCAATGTCTTAGACGACATAAAAGAAAAAGAACTAAAACCAATCGCTGTTCGTCTTCGACTTCTTAGCGGCGACGAGTAATAGCATTCCAAACAACAGGTCTATTTGTAGAAGCGCGTGGAAAGGAATGCGCATGGAGACAAACGATCAACGTGCATCCCTTATACCAGATGGAGGACGAGTCTTTCAAACTGAGTACCACAATGAACCACCGGTTCGGGCAGTTGTACGCGCCCTTTCTATCCTCGAAAACAGGTCGATCGAGCACGTACCGCCTTTCTACGAGTATGCTGATTCCGATGCGCTGAATCAGCTGATGGAAACGGCCCGTGATTCAGATCAGGAGATTAGTGTCGAAGTGACTGTTGAGGAGTACAATATTTCGGTCGAGAGCGACGGGACGATTGTAGTTAGCGATCCCACCGCTGATTCTGAACTCTCGGAGTAGGCAGCGTCCAGCCGAAGATTGTGATAAACATCGGCAGCCTCTGCTGTAGGCGGGCAAACAGTGCGGAAGCAGATTCAGAATTTTCACTTGAAACGTGGAGGTTGTTTTCCCGTGACTAGCGATCAAGACCAGACCTCGGGCGGAGCCCGGACGTATACAGATGAACAGTTTCTCGAATGGATTCCCGAGGAACGCAGTCAGCACATAGCGACGTCTCTCATCAAACGGCGTGTAGAGTGTACGTTCAACACCGTCAATCGCCGAGTGGCCGCACTTGCCGACGAGGAGGGAACCGACTGTGTAGACCTAGAGTCGAAGGAGGTAGTTAGCCCTGAGACTGTCGATGGGAGCAGTCGACCGATGTTTGGTTTCGGAAACGCACTGGCCGAAGTCCTCGAGGAATAGCCTGCTGTCCAGTCTGTAAAAACAACTACCCCATAGCACACCATGGGGTTATCAGAAAACGTCGAGAGAGCGGCTATCGCCCCACTCGAGAAACAAACACTTAGCCCATAGGGGAAGCCTCTTCCAATATCTGAAAGTATGAGCACTAAGAAATCCGGTGGACAATACTCGGGGATATGCGGGGCCACGAACAACCGAGGGGAGCCGTGCAAACTCCCTGTCGGGAGGGAACGCCTGGTTCACAGAAAGGGCGCTGTAAGTTCCACGGTGGCTCGAGCACAAGATTGTCCGATATCTCGCACCTGGAGGACGACAACTTTGCCGAGGTCAATCCCGGCGGGGACGCTCCGATCGGTAACGACAACTCGGCCACGCACAACGGTTGGTCCGACCCGGACAAGTACTATGATCGGCTCGAGGGCAAGGCGAACGAGTACGTCGATGAGCTGGCAGAGTCCTACATCAAAGAGTCCAAAGCCGACCTACCAGAGGACGAGAGACGGAAGAAGGCCCGCCGACTAGCGACGTATCATCTACAGTGGGATAGTGCGGCGGCTGATACCCTCGAGCGTGGCGTTGTACTTGAAGAGGAGATCGAACACGAGGGAGAGACGTATATAATCTCGAAGATCAACCCGGCTTTTGAAGCCGATAATCGGATCAACAGCAAGCAGATGAAGCTCATGCGGGAACTCCGGGTCTACAACTCTCCAGATGGACTCTCGTGGACCGAACAATAGGAAGACAGTGATAACCTCCACCGAATCGCTAGACCATTCACCGATTGTTGGGTGATGTTTTATTCGGCTGGCAAGCGTTATGGTCCATGATGCCCCGAACAATCGAACTCGACGACGACCTCGCCGAACGGATAGAGGGCCACCTCGAGGATGGCGAGACCATCGAGGAGTACATCGCGGAACTGGTCGCGATCTACGAACAGGAAGGGAGGTTCCTGCAGGAAGGGGCGTAGGTCGGGGCTCTCGCGGGGGGCTGATCACCCAGTTGTGACTGTGGAGTTTGAGAACCAGGGCAGAACGACTCCCTGCTATATCTCTACCTTCTGTCCAGAATCATTTAAAGAGAAAATCCGGTTCCGGTGTCCTTTTCCCGATCCTACTGAAAGTCACAGTTGTCAGAGGCACGCTGGTCACTATCAGCGTATTCTCCCCTTGGCCGATCGGCCGGCTTTGTATATCCAGATTGTATAGATACAATTTCGAGGGCTAATTGCCCGAGTTTCGACTACCAATTGTAGAACGCCGGCGAGAACAACTCCCTGCGATAGCTCTATCTTATGACCAGAACCACTTAAGAACGACTGGGTCGAATCCATCGCAGGAAATACCTCTATGCATTATTTGGGGCTTCTTACTGCTGTTCACGGAGACTAAACAGTATTAGGGTTTTTGAGAATGGGGGGGAGTGGTGACACTCGCGGCCCTGTCGCAGATCAAGGTGCAACGCTGGGGGTGGCGCGTTGCACCGCAGAGGCTCATTCCTATCAGCGAGCCGCGAGTGTGGTAGATGCTACCACACCCTGGCATATAAACTACTCTGAACTAACTCCCAGTTGTCTCATCAATTCTACTATTCGAGGATAGTAGTGACTAAGATTGGTACAACTCTCAAACTCGAGAACCCAAAAGACGACTTACTCACACTCGAGATCATGCGAGGAATGCGTTGGCACGGACGATCCGACACTACCGGGACCGACTCGAGGCACTCGATCTCCTCAAGCGTCTCATCTGCTTCATCAAATTCCGTCGTATAGCACTCGCTGAGCAGGTCTGCGAGTATCATCCCAAACTAACTCCACGACCTGCTCGCTTCTCAAACCACGCTAACTAGACGGTGCCACTTACAATCATGTGACAATATATCATACTGTCGGGGCAGTGCACGTTATCGGCCTCTGTCCCGACAACCGGCTGCTGAGATCGGCCGAAGCTCCCATTTCGCCATCTCTCAGGAGCCGGTTTTCTAGAAACCAGCCCGAAGGCTGATTGGAGAGAGGAGAAATCGGCTATCATAGTGGTGTGACTGGTGAGGTTTGCGAGGGGATCTGATGGCTGGGATTAATGGCTGTACGTATTGGAGTTGGAGCCAACGCCGTCTCAAAATGGAGGAGTTGACCGATTCTGACACGCTGCGAGCGTGGGATGTATAGTGTCGCCGGGGGATCATTATTCCGGGGTACGCGGCAGAGATCGCTGAATTGCGTCAACTCCAGCGGGAATGGGAACGAGAAGACGAACCGTTGCGATAACAATGTCACGGATACCTTTCAGCTTGGAGAGCTGCCATTCCACAAGTTCGCGCGGAGTAATCAGCGGTAGCGGAGGAGGAGAACGGCTAACTACAGCCACAGGGTGATAGCTACGCCAGATCCCATTCGGAGATGTAGTCGAGGAGAGCCTCCAGTCGCTTATCTGGCCAGTAACGCAGTTCTTGGGAGCGTGCATCGTACTCAACAATCCCTGCATCGGTGAGTTTCGGGAGGTGGATATGATGGACCGTCATCTCGAGCTGATCGCGTCCTGGCCGTGTGCCAGTTCGCTGGGCCTCTTGATCCATGAGATGGGTGATGAGTTCGGTGACGGTTGCGGTCTTCTCGGGATCATCGCGAAGGACGTGCAGCATATCGCGGCGCTGATTCGATGCTAACAGCTCGAATACGGCGTCGACTGAGAGAGTAGCGCTGAGAACGTCGGATTCGGGTTCTTGCGGTTCTGGCTGGTCAGCGGTGTTGTTTCCGTCATTGTTTGCCATTGTCTATCATTAGGGGGCGCTGACTATGTGAACATTTGGCAAGAAATGTCACGCAACTCGAGGATTGCTATTAGGTACTGCGTCTCTCAGTGACGCAGCTACTCTGACGCAAGTGCTGGTACTGCCTGGCTATTTGCGCTGTGACTCGAGTCGTGCGGTTGTTTCTATTGTCTTCTGAAGTTCAATGATCGATCGATCCAAGTTCAGCGGTTCGGGGAGTTGATCGGCTACGTTGTGGACGTCCCTGAGGAGCACTTTGAGTTGCTGTTCTGTAGGGTTCTCGACTGTGTCTGTGTCACTCATGGTGGCCTCCGGTACTCCCACACCATCCTGCTAACCATGAAACAGTGGTGTTGGCTAGCTAGAATTCGATGTCGACATCCGATTCAGATTTTGGGAGTTTATTACGCAGGAGTAACACTCCTACCGCACCTCGAGAGACCGCTTCGTGTGCTTGGTAATTCGAGACGATGAAGGGCCATCAAACTTACAACAGATTGCTGGTATTCGTTACTCGACGGGATACAGATCTCTGTCGTTGCCGACAGCTTTCGTCCGATATGGGACATCACAATCGGACACTCCCGTCGCCGTAACCGTTCCAACATCACCTCATGACATCCCGTACATAGTGTGACAAGGTTTGATATTCGGTGAGTCGACCGGGCTACTGCTCTCGGAACAATATGAGACACTTCGAGTTCCGTCATCCACTGCACTATTTCGCCCTTCGAGGGGAGTTCGGTCGGGTCGCCCATTGTTCCGCTCATGTCTCTCATTGTCTCTTCGTTCGCTTTTGGCCGCGCTTCGAGTTCGAAGTAGGTACGCAACTCGTCAGGATTCTCGACGAATGGAACGATGCACTCACGCACGTACAGCAACACCTCGTGGAACGCTCGAGCGAGGTGTTCCAAGTGCCTGACTGTCACCTCGTGGCGTTGCTACTGTCTTCAGCAACGTCTCGGACGGCTTGCTCGAGGCGATCGGTAGTGTGGTGGGCAAGCTCATCGTAGAGGAGTCGGCGGGCAATCCGGTCCCACTCTGCGGCGTTCTCAGACATCTAATCCGCTCCCGTCGCGGGTAGTCGCTTCGACACCGGCGCCGTGGAACAGTGCGGTCTGATCCGGCAGTTGCTACAAACGTGTAGCGTCCCGTTGTTGGCCGCAAAGACACGGTGATAGGCTTCCGTCATGTGGGCGTCGCAATTGTCACAGGGGGCATGATTAGTTGTCTTCGAACCGGTAGCCGTCCCGATGAGAGCCGTGTTCTCGGTCGATGTCTTCGAGCACTTCGCGGTCACAATCACGGCACCGGATATACTTCGTGCCGGTGAGATCGCCGTGCCTGTCGTATTTCGGACGGGGTCTTCCCAGACGTCGGTCGTTTCACTAACTTCGCAATTGCCTTGAACCGTGGATTCGTATACAGACATGGGTTTGTTCTCTAGCTTTGAGACAACCCGGACTCGGGTGGTCCAAGCACCCGGGCTTCCTTCCATCCTACTCACTGAATCCGAGCGAGAAACGATCCAAAATCCAGAGTCCAACGACAACCCCTACGTAGCCGTCTCTTGAGTTCGGTTTAAGATTGAGGACGAACTACCGGAGGACATCGAAATACTCCGTGAGCACCGACCGGATCTACTCGAGGAACTGCAGGAGGTAGTCTGCAAAGCTGATAATGATGGAGGACTTAGTAACAGCGACTGTCCGCGGTGTTGGGTAACGGCGTCGTGGAACGGGGAGCTGTGTAAGAATTTAGCTATACCGACGCTGGGCGTCTGTCATGAGTACATAGATCATATGTAGACGACGAGAGCGATACGGTCCAGCTTGCCGAAGAGGGGGAGTGGAAGTCCTAAACGCGGGGACCGATGAGTGTGAGATTCCAGAGAACGAAACGACTGCTCGACCGCTTATCTGCCACCGGAAGACAGGTGAGAGCGACAGAGAATATTGGTCAATTCTAGTGAATTCGTCCGTAAGAGTGGCTATACTCTGATTGAGAAACAAACACAAAGCTCACAAGGGCACTGTCTAGTTCCGCGCTTCTGATGTAGAATGGTGTTTCAGCGCCTGTTGCAGCAATATCGTATGATACCGGATCATCACTTCTTCTGAGGCATTTGCTGAAGCAGTCGACTGTTCGCCGCTCGTGGAACAGGATCTAGTTATATCAGATCACATATAGTGGTTTCACAACCGATTCCGTCACTTCGTCATCGTCCTGTCTTGCGGTTTTCCGTATCTAGACAGTGCTCTGCTAAGAGAAGTGCATCCAGCGCGTCTGAATCGGTTGCTTCTGTGAGAGGAGGAAGGTCCAAGGAAGAACAGTCTTCCAGAACAGCAATCACAGACCAGACCCCCGCACTTGGGTTCTCATCAGCTCCCAGTGTGTATTGGTGCGTCGTTTATGAGTTGTCGGTATTATTCATTTCTTAGAATGGGATTTGCTCGAGGAAATCTTCGCTCTGTGCATCGAGGTGGTCTAATCTGGAGCCAAGCATCTCCCGGACTAACATAACAAGCGCATTGTTCTCACCATTGCCGGTAATCGCGGTCTCAGTTTGAATCCCATGCTCGTTCTGCTTGCTGAGAGTGCCGAGCATGATGGCTTCTCGATCGGCAAACAGCAGACGGCCCACCTTTTCGCGTTCGGGAGGCATATTCATCCAGTCTCGCCGGGGTTCCCAGAGTGTCGCCTCGGGAAGTTCTTCGCGGACGCAATCGCGGATCGCCTTCGTTTGCGTCCCAATATACACCTCAACACCACGATCGATGGCGTCTTGCAGACACTGCAGACACGTCTCTTCAATAAGGTCTTCGTCGGTATACATGAGAAACAGTTCTTCATCAGCATAATTACAGAGCGCTCGACAGCGTTCGATCACATTAGCACGGCCGTCAATCCGCCAGATGTCTTGCGATGGCTCAGCAACTGAAAAAATTGCCCGCGGTGTCTCAGTGAGGGGAAGATTAAACCAGTCATTTTCTTCTAAGACAGGATGACTCCGATAGCTGACAGCGCCACTCCGAGCGTCGTATTCGATCAGCCCAGCCGTCACAAGTTTTGGGAGGTGAACGTGATGCAGGTCAGCACAGATGGCATCGATAGTCGCGGAATCAAGAGTCTCCTCCTTATCTACCTCATGGGCAGCAAGTTCCCTCGCGAGTGCAACACGCGACAATGGGTTGTCATAGTCAGTAAGGACAGAGAGCACGAGTCGCCGCCGCTTATACATGAGATTAGCGAGGACATCATCCCACCCATTCCAGTCTGTTTCAATAACACGTGTGAACGTCGGATTCTGTAATACCGGATGATTGGATGTTATGACGGTTTCAGCCTCTCTTTCCCAGTTAATCAGACCCGCTGTCTCGAGAACCGGAAACTGGCTCTGTTTGAGATCAATCCGGCAGGTCTGCATTTCATCTTCAGTGACGTCTACTAGCCGCTTTTCTTGCTCTTCAGCGATGAGGTGGATCGCTACTTCTTCGTCGGAGACTGGTGCAGTCCGATTCTGGAGAAGATTAAGTACAGTGCGACGGCGCCTGTTGCTCAAGCACTGGAGGATCTCATTTATTTGTCTCTCTGACATCGTCTTTGGACTCTCGAAGAAGTGCCTCGTGATAAGACCTACGCCATTAATCACGGCGCGCTTTAAGTGTGATTTTAATATGCTAACGATATGAGACAATGTCTAGTTATTATTTCGTCACTTCCTCAGCAGGAGTGCAGTCGTTGAGTGCCTGATTCGGCCGCTGTGTATTGTAATAATGGACAAAGGCGGTGAGTCAGCGTTGGGCGCTGGCTCGCCACCCCATCCACGTCTGGTGGAACTGATCGATCCTCATAGCTGCCGGCTGCGAGTTTCGTGGTGAGATCCTTGTTCGGCGCAGTCAGACGTTCTCGATAATTTCTGCAAGGTCGACCAGTTCGAGGTCGTCGCGTTCGGCGGCGGCCTCACGAACCGACTGCGTGAATCCGCTTCTGGCGAAGAGCACGTACTTCCGCTCCACGTCGCCACTGTTGGGTGCCCATCGAATTTCGTCGGCATGGTCTTCGAGCGACGCGAGTGCACCGTAGTCAAGTGGCGACGACGTGAACTTGCACTCGCCAGCGACCATCGTCCCATCGTCCGTCAGACCGACGACGTCGACCTCGTGTTCCTTGTACCACCACCGACCGATGTCGACGAACGTCTCTGCGGGATACAGTTCGGGAAGTGCATCCTGACAGAGCCTCTCGAACTCTTGGCTCACGAAGTCGGCCATCTCTGGTTCGATAACTGTCTCGTAGGCGTCGTCACTGAGGCGCTCGTATCGGTCTTCGTTGCCGTAGACGAACCGGAACCAGAACCGGAACAGAGGGTCGACGATCCGATATCTCCCCCGTCGTGACTTCGTCTTGTCTTCAGTGATCGGGACTTCACGCTCGACGAGACGAAGCCGTTCTAGCTTCTGGGCGTACGTCGAAATCTGCTTCCCATCGATGCCGACTGTCCCCGCAATCTCGTTCGCGGTCGTGTTCCCGGCGGCGATCGCTTTCAGGATGGCGAAGTACCGGTTGGGTTCGGTGAGTTCGGTACGCAGGACGTACTCGGGTTCGTTGTGGAGGAATCCCTGCTGGGAGAGAATCGAGCGCTGGATGACAGTTCCGAGATCGTGGTCCAGTTCGACGCCGTCGAGGTAGTACGGCGTCCCGCCGAACACGCCCCACGCGAACATCTGTTCCTCCGGGGTGTACGAGTCGGGGAAGAACTCGCACGCAGCGTCGAAGTCGAGCTGTCGAAGGTCGATCTTCTCGGTGAACCGGCCGTACAGTGGGCTGTTCCCGAGGAGCGTCGCCTCCTCCATCATACTGATCGACGAACCCACGAGTACGAGCGTCGCGGCCGTGTCCTGTATCTCCTGGTCCCACAGCCGCTGGATGACCGACGGGAGGCTCTCGTCTGCGTCGATGAGGTACGGGAACTCGTCCAGTACGACGACTGTGTCCTGCTCGGCGAGGTAGCCCAGAAGCGACTCCCACTCCCCTTTGATGCGGTCGACGCTGGGAAACGACTCCGACGCGACATCGACGAACTCGTCAAGTTGCACCTGCGACGTTGTCTCGGTCGCCTGGTAGAAGACGGCATCGTCGCGATCGGTCAGTGACTGCCGAACGAGTTCCGTCTTCCCGAGCCGGCGTCGGCCGAAGATGACGACCATGCCAGCCTCGTCGGACCCATAGCAGTCCCGAAACCGCGAGAGCTCGGTCTGTCGGTCTATGAATCGGTCCATACTGTCCCATGATCGGACATCAGTATAAGCGTGCCGGATAACCAAACTCAAAATAGGCTAATTCAGAATTGGCTATTCTGAATTAGACAACCAGATACGTTCGTCCTGCAAGCGGTTGGCGGGACGGTCGGTCGAGGGCTGCCGGCCGCTCGAGTGTCTCTCCACTCATTGCTGTCCCTCCAGCACTGGGGGTTGGTCATTGGACGCGACAGTAGTTGGTGAGGGTCAGAGAACAGTCGCTTTGAATGGGATGATGTCCACGAGTGACCGCTATGTGGCGGCCAGCCGTGAGTGGTTGATCCAGATTCGAGATCTGGATTCACCACATCTGAACGATAACTTCAGGAGTTAAAAGACATTTTCAACAGTTAGCAATATAGGTGGAGTTTATTTGGATACACATGAAAGTGAGCACGGTCTTCTAGATTCGCGTTCTATCTGCTCGAGATGATCGGTCAGCGGCGGGCAGTACGCGCGCAGTGGCAATTCGTAGCCAGGGATCGACCGAGATAATCGAGCAGTCGCTAAGTAGATCACTGTACTAGAGAGGCGGGTCATGGATCAATCGCCCAACCATGATTCGATGGCTCGCATCTCCCTTACTGCTGCAACGGTCAGTACTCTCCCTGTACTGAACGGCAACTACACGTGCGAACTGAACATGCAAACCAGTTCATTCAGATATCTGATTATCAGAGATAATCGTTTTACACCGTACCAACCGTTATCTAGCCACGGACTGTAAGTCTCTTCCCCTTCGCGGGAGTCCCATGAACATTCATACCAACAAACTGACCGTAGAGGCGTACGTCCGTCCAGACGGACTGGTTGAGCCGATCGACACCAAAATCGACGCATTACACCGACTCGACGCTGCGGATCATATCGACAACCTGGTGATACACGCGTGGCCGGCGGCAATCACGCTCACAGACCAACCGCCCTACAGCAACGCGATCGATGCATTTCAACAGATGGAAATGTGGGCCGGTGAACACGGGGGCAGCATCCAACCGCCGTTCAGCGTTCGGACTTCCACGTCCACCTTTACGAACGAAATAAAGACCACGCTCCGGACACCGATGATGTGTCTTGCGGTATACGTTGAAGAGCAATTGGCGAGCGTCTTCCCACACTCCCGGGGTGACGATCACCACGGAGTAATGGACGCGATTGCAGCCCTCAGAACGGACGACCTTGAGCTATTTCCGTATGTCCCTGATTCGGCTGCACCACCCCCGAGCCACTGTCCAGAATGCAGTACCCAACTGACAACCGTACAGGGAATCGGTGTATGTCAGTGTTGTGACCGAGTCGAAGTCGGCACTATGCCTCATCACGAGCGAAGTCAGCGGTCAGAGCGTAAGCTGCGACCGTGAGCTAAGAACACCCTTCCCCGGTGACAGGGTCGATCGGCTCGAGCATAAGGTGTAGCCTCCTGAGCCGCGTCTTGAGCGTCCGCCTGCAGGTGGTCGTATACCTGTACTGATCACCCTACTGTGTTGAAGAAAGAAGGAAGGCGGCATGCCGATTGGCTAGCAGTGGCTGCTCCTCTATGAAGGCTCAATAGGAGTGGAACTGACCGAAATCGGCCTGATAGCCTCTGAGCTAATAGGACTGGTACACTAATTAGATGACTTCACGGTCGAAAAATAGGCGCTCAAGGCTGTAGCGTCCACTTCCATACAGAACGAGGACAAGGAAACCCGCGAGATAGAGCAAACCGAGTTCTCCTCCATTTTGAATTGGAACAATTCCCTCTGGAAGATGGGCAATGAACTGAGCGACGACCATCTGCCCGGCCGCAATAAGTGCGACAAGCCGAGTGAGTAAGCCGACGACGATAAGGAGGCCACCGACTAGCTCAATAATACCAGCAGCACCGTACATGCTGATTAGTGGCGCAGTGCTTCCACTTCCATCGATACCTCCGAAAAGACCAAATAATTTCTGAGCACCATGCTGCACGAATAAGAGTCCGACAAGAACACGAAATGCAAAATAAATTTGTTCTTCATACGCTTTCACCCGGTGACCGAGTAGGGCAGACCTGCTATTTCCGGATTGATACTCCGAAGTCGAGTTTTGGTTGTCATGGGTAACGTCAGATGACATCGCCCGAATTTTTCACCCTTTTACATATATATTTCAGGTTTCCTTTATCCAACTAAGTTACGTTAGTGTGACCGGCCCCGCAGGAGTACCCGGCTAAGGATTCATCGCTGTTGGTCCAGTGATCGGCTGTTGGGAGACTGGTTGTCCCACAGCGATCGGCGTCTCGCGATTCGGTCGCTCAGTGCCAGTCAACTGTGCGGCCAGTCTGGCCCACGGCGCAACAGCAGGCTGATCCGCCAACGACCACGGATCGGACGGCCAAAAGAGGGTTCCGCCGATCGGGTCCTCAGAATCGCCGTATCGGTCCGGTGGAAGTATTGTCTCGAGTAAATAGCTAGCCGTTGCAAGGACGGCCGCCACGACTAATTCGAGCCAGAGATCTCTCTCAACTTCTATCCATACACTCCGATATTCGGTACTATTATTCGGACCTTGGAGAATACCTACCTATGCGACGACGCGCGATGCTTGAAGGTGCCGGAACGGCACTCTCAGCTACGCTGGCTGGGTGCGGAGACCTTATCGAACCAATGGACGATGAAAGCGAAGAGAGCCCCAATCGAAACAATGTGACTGACGAGAACAACGAGGACGACACTGAAAACGAAACTGAACCGGCCAGCGAACCAAGTGACTTAGATGATGACGACTCCGGCAACGAGAGTGATGAATCCGTCAATCCGGCTACGCTGATAATCGACGACTTCGAGGACTACAATAGCGGCGGTCAGCTGGGTCCATGGACACGTGACGGAACCGGCAATGCCAGAGTCTCCTCGAGCGCGGCCTTACACGAGGACTCGAGTCAGGGTATTCGGCAAAACGGCGACTCGAATATCCGTTCCTTCCCTGGTCAGGGGCTACCGAACTATCCTGAAGACGGCCGCGTGGTTTCGGTACTTATGCGTCCTGACTCGAGCACCTCCCAGCCCTGGATCCTTCTCGGAATGGGGGACAACGTGTGGGCCACAGAAACCCCAGGGTGGCGGCTTATTGTTGACCCGAACGGTGGAATTCGGATTGCTCGAGAGACAGGGAATGATGTTGTAATTCTTGACAAGAACACGAGACTCCCAAATTTGGTTGATAGAACTGTTGACTGTCAATTTGTTGCTGACAGTTCTAACGGGGTTGGATTCCGGATCAAAGACCTTGATGGTACCGTACTCGGCACCGTTAGCACAAGTGTGACGGATGGCATCGCGGACGAAATGAGTATTGGCTTTCGGTCGTCACAAGGCGTTGACTGGGATCGGCTGCGATTCGTCGACGGCGAGAGTGACGGCTGAGCGACACAGCTCAACATTCACGATCGTCTCGAGTAACTTCACCAGCGGTCTCTTGGCACCGTCTAGTTAGCTTCTATCACCGGTTGACGCCGTCTCTTGCAAAATACTTCTGCGACCTCGTCGAGCACGGCCTCGACGAGGTCGCTGCCCCTGACACTGTTGATGTCGATATCGACCGATTCAGGGACGTGATGATCGCTGATGGAACTGTTCTACGGTTGCACGAATTTCTTTCCGAGGAATACGAAGCCGGAAAGAGGAGCAGGCTGGAGCGAGGCTCCACCTGCTCTATAATGCCACTAAACAGACAATAGAACGGCTCGACGTGACTGACGAGAAAACGCACGACAGTACGTTGTTTAACACAGAATCGTGGCCCGAAGATTAGCTCGTTTTCTTCGACTGAGCCTACTTCAAGTACCGCCGCTTTGCGTTGATCGATGAGAACAACGGCTACTTCGTGAGTTGGCTGAAAGAGAGTGCAAATCCGGTCGTAACGGAGGAATTACGGGAATGGCGCGGCCGCGATATTCCCTTGGAAGGTGGGCAGGTCCACGATGTTGTGGATGATCTGCACCGCGAGTACATCGACGTGGAAGTCGAAGTAGCGTTCAACCGAAGACCGTACGCGGGCCGCAATCACGCGATACGAAGCGGTTCCGCGTCATTGGCGTCCTCCTTGCGGACGCCGACGACTACCACCCGTATATCACGAATCTCCCATGCGAAGAGTTTCTCCCGGCAGATCTAGCGGCACTTTATCGCTGTCGGTGGGAGGTTAAGTTGCTGTTCCGTGAGTTGAAGACGCAGTACGAACTGGACGAATTCGACACGAGCAACCCGGATATCGTCGGTATAGACACTATCTCGAGTCAGTCGTCCGCTGCTTTCGGCTGTAACCACGGCCATGGATTCGCCGGCTCGCGCTCTTCCTGCTCTTCGCTGGCGGCAACGAGTGTCTGGTAGTGGCCTCGGCCGTGTCCCGATCCGAACGGGCGGTCATCGCCAGTACAGCACAAGCACGGCGACAACCCCCACACAAGCGCCATCTCGAGGGTCAACTCCTGCTCGCTGCTAGGAAAGTACGAGCAGTCTCTCGAGAGATGGAACGCCTTCTTCGTGGATCCGCCGCTGTCTTTCACGTAGGCGGTCGTCTCGTCTGGCAGGTCGTCGACGTCGATCTCAGTCGGTGTCGATTCGAACTCGTGGTCGGCGGCTGTGGATTGCTGTCGGGGCATAAGTGTGGACGAATCACTGGGGTTTTTGACCTCTGATTGAGAATCCAGAGGCGTGGCCGGTCAGAGGACGGCCACAGAGACATCAGCCCGTCCGCCGCAGTCGAGACATCTGACACACCACCCACCTCTCGCTTTCACACTTTCGCCGCAATCACCATCCGCTCGAAGAGCGGTTGGTATCGAGTAAAGACCTCACACATTATCCGAGGTATCTACCGTACCAGTTCTACCAGATTCGATTTATTAGCACTAAAACATCGCAGGCGGCGTCGGGCGCTATACGTTCGATCGGCGATCACTACGTGTGGGGACCACGAGTTGAGATAACCAGCGTGAACCGTGGCACCAGAACCAACCCAATCTGATTTCACCACTTCGGATTAGACCAACCGAGGGGCTCGGAGTTCGATCGTCGCCTCATACTTGTAGTAAGTCCCCTCGGCCCAGACACTGCACATTCTCAAAATTCTCGACAAGGGGGAGAACCCTACTCACAGATCGAATTAAGGGCACGGTTAAATTCTCCGTAGATGGTGATTACTGATTACGGGGACTATAGGGGATGGAATATGGAACGACGAAAGATACTCCTCGGCAGTGGCACTGCGCTCGCAACCGTCTTGGCTGGCTGTGCCAGCAGTGAGGCTGATAGCCAGAAAAAGAAAGACGAGACAAAGACCAACAAGGAAAACGATCACAAGAAGGACGATACGGAAAAGAAGGACGATACAGAAAACAATCACAAGAAGAAAGGGAAGAAGACGGATATTCCTGGCTTCGATCGTGATGCATTCGACATCGACAGTGACGTCATCCATGTCAAGAAAGTCATGTACCGCAAGGGCAAATTTGACCTACGCGTGATGGTGACAACGACCGATCGGGATGTACTGGTCGAGGAGTTTCGAGCTCTCGCTCCTAGTCTCACTCGGGCAATTCGTGATGCCGATGAATTCCTCACAGAAGTCAAGGAGATCAAACTCACAGTCCTTGACAAGCATAAAAATAGAGTGCTCGCTGTCTTCCTGGATGTCAAGTGGTTACGTAAACTTCTGAATGGTGATATTACAAACGACCAGTTCGGCGAGAGGATTCTCGATCTGATAGAGTCTGTAAACGGTGGTCCGCTGCTAAATGCCGGTCAATCCTAGACTCCAGATTTTGTCGTCTTGAGCTACAGTCTCGAGGCATCAGTTCACCCTCCGAACCGACAGTCGTCACGGTGGCTCACGAAATCCTTGCGCCCGGTGAGGATCTCCCGCCCACCGTTACGGCACGGTGGTACCGCTCTCCGGTCGGTTCCCGTACTTGTCGTACTCGGCGAACAGTCCCTTCCACGAGTCCGGGCCGTCGTCCGTTACTTGTAGAGAACCTCTTTCGCCGTTTCCACATCAGGTACATTTGGGTAGTTTGACCATCCGTCCATCTTTTCTGTACAACAATCTAAACAAAATAGGTGATAAGTATTATAATCTTGATGGTTTTCGCGTTCCAACCAGTATCCCTCAATTTCATCTCCGTCAATAAGTGTCTCACACTCAATACATTCCTTCGGTTTGCATGGCGGGTTTGGTTCGGGCCAATAGAGCCTCATACACTGACTGCTCAATTGAGCGCCTAATAGTATTAATCCACCAACATTTAAATTACAGACTCTAATTAGATATGGTGGTGCAAATTTATCTGATCAATGTGCAGATCTACTGATCAGCTGATTTGTCACGAATCAGTTGGGAAAGAAGACGTGGGTTTGCTGCATCCATGCTCTCTATTCAGCAGGTTGTTTCTGACGCCTATCCGAGAGGTGGGTAGCTGCTCCGGTAGCGCCTTCGCCTGTATTGACCGCTCAGAGTGATCGGTCTACAGTATGAATGAGACAGGCGATGGTGAGTTCACGGAACTGTGTCCACCAGCGTCGTGAGCGGGCGAACGCGCCGTACTTTCGCTTGAGCGTGGAGTTGACAGTCTCGGATTGACTCCGCTGGCCGTAGAGATCAGCATCTAAGCGTGCGTTCCATGCTTTGTGGAGCGATGTGAACTCACGATACTTGAGCAATGGTCGAACCTCGTGTTGACGGGCAAGTCGTCTGATTTTCTGGTCGTCGTACCCTTTGTCACCGAGAAGAATGTCAATATGCTCGGGATGGCGTTTGATCAACGACGGAGCGATCTGGCTATCGTGTGGATCCGGTTCGAGCGTAACAATGAGCGGTTCTTGGACTTGCATGACAGCCGAATCCAAGAATTGCGCGCTCGTTGACTAGACACTACCCGACCGAGACTAGCTATTGACATTGAACAGATCTCAATCAACACACGTGATTACAGGATAATCACGCGTGGAGTCAGCTGAACTGGAATTTAGTTATTATCGCCACACTCGAGGATGGGGACTCTCAAAGTCCGAATCGACACTTGTTGGCCAGTCAACTACGCAGGTGAGGCCGCTTAGTCTCACTCGCTGGCAGGACGTCGGCGAGGATCGAAACAGCACTGGTCAGCGCGAATAGACCCGTGATGAGCGTCACGAGGATCAGCCCAGGGGTCGCCAAAAGGCCACCCACAGTAGCTCCCAGCAGGCCCAGACTGATGCCGAGGGCTATGTGGTAATATCTGGGGAGGGCATCCTCACTGGACGCGGACGCACGCGCTGGCTGCTCGCTTTCCCTCTGCAAAGGCTGTACCTCGAGATAGGGGCGGATCTCCTCAAGGCGATCACCAGGACGCACAATTCCGCGTGACTTCTCGTATTCGATGATCCCTTTCTTATCAAGTTTCGGAAGGTGTGACTGATAGAGGGGAATGTACACCCGCTGGCGCTGGGTCGACGTTAATTGCCTGACCGTGGTGTCGTGCTCTTGCGCTGCAATGTGCTCAGCGATATCGCGCATTCGAACAGCTCCTTCATCCTCGTGAGCCAGCAGATAGCGGATACTCTCTCGGCGGCGGTTCGTCTGGAGAAGATGAAAGATATCATCTTGGTCAAGTTCCTGTGACTTGTCAGACTGGGACTCGCTGGAGGGCGAACCCGATGAACGGAGCGGGTAGTCTAATTCAGACATAATTTTCTGAACGAATGGTTAGAGTATTCCGACATAAGTTTTATTGTTTTTCTAAAGACTAGATGACACTATGATATAGTAAATTAATTAAACAACCACAGAAGATAGTATATAGTTCGAAGACATTGTGGAGAAGATATTTTGGCCTCAGAGAAATCCTGTATCCAGTGGTCTGTTGGGGTGGGGGGTTCCCTGTGTCAGAGAATGTGAGTAACGGGTAATAAACAGCATACCACGGAAATTTGGTTTATGTGATAATCCCTATTGTAGGTGTGTAGAGCTGAACAGTGAAATGTCAGATCAGTAATTCCAGATTGCTTTGATAAGACTGGGTCAACTATTTGTCTATTGCAGCAGGCGAAATGATCTAATTTCTTGTATACTCGGTGGTGTCAGCACCAGTACTAAATACTAGTGTACGGAGATAAATCGTATGCCCCAGGAAGGATCTGGTTTAGCTTCTGATCTGTCTATTGAAGTGGACGAAAGATACGACCATGAGCGCCATGGTCACGTCGAAGCCACTGGCATCTGGCAAGGCGTGACCAGCGTTGATAGGGTACACAACACGGGTGAGGAACAGACAATCGTCATCCGCTATTCGCTTCTCACGACAGATGACCGGCGAGGGCCCCCGAATCTTGTCGATACTATCGACGGGTTTCTTGACGCGATTGAGGCAAGTGACTGACGCCGTTCGAAAGAGCCGCACTCTTATCCTCTTACGGAATTATTGGCCGCTGCCGTCCTACTAGATCTAATTTATTGGCGTGGGGACATCACAGCCGCTATCAGGGTCGTGTCGGGTAAGCGCCGCTCGCGGCACCAGATCACTATGGTTGAGTAGTACACGTAGAGGATGCCAAAGGGCCGGGGACAAATAGTGGTGGAACGAAGGTCCCCGGCGAGATAAGCTATACTCGCCTACCAGAATAAAGCACCTCTTGGTCTCCCTGCTTGCACCCTTGCACTTAAGGGCGAAAACACACTTGTAGATTCGACTCTCCGGTCGAAGACGGGGAAAAGAGAACTCGTCTAAAGTCGGTCCTTCTCTCGAAGGTGCTCCACAGTGCAGCTCGAGCAGAAGCGGTCGATCACTCACCGTCTGTCTCCTTGCTGACGATGTCGATGGTCTCTTGGGCGGTCGAATTGATTTGTTCAAGCTGATCGAGAATCGTCTCTGGTTCATCATGCCACGGGGCAAGGTAGAACGCTGACCTACTGGTATCCAACTCGAAGTACCGCCCAACGATGGAGCCGACCGCTTCGGCCTCGAGTTCACGCTTCGATCGCTCAGCCTTGTCGTCAGCACCACTGTGTACTCGTAGATCCGTTTTTCCACTCTCGAGCTGGTGATCTCAGATTTCCAACACGGATGACTGACCGCGGCAAGCGTTTCACGATCGATGACGACGATGTCGTCGACGACGGGAGAATTGACCGCTATCGTCGGGCAGACACCCTCGGACGGCAGGCCCAGCGAGAGTATCGCGAACTTGAGCGGTTCGTCGAGTGGGCCGCCGGCGAACGCGGCAACGACTGAACCGGGATCGTCCCTCACGACGCCGACCGAGAGCCGACCTGGTTGAATATATACTGACCTTCATGTAGTTGGCTACGAATCAGATTGGAAGCGTGCTTTTGCCCACTGGAAGCGTATAGAGGTCAATGAAACCACTACAACACAGAATGGGACCAGCCCGGAAACAACCAGTGTCCTCGGATATCGAAGAATTGAAACAAGATATTGAACAGGTCCAAGCCGAACAGCGCCGGTTACGAAACACGCTCAGCGGTCTCGCTCGAGAATCGGACCTCTCGGTTGGCTGTCTGTGTTGTCACTGTGAGGGAGCGTATATGCTACTCAAAGATGGTATCATGTCCTGTCCAGCGTGTTCAAACCGAACGTCAGTATGAATTCTCTACCGAACCCGCTCGAGCACAGCCTCGGCGCGCTGATCCTCGTCGGGTTCGCTATCCGTGAATAACATTTTCTCGCCCCGATGACAGAGCCCGCTGAGGCCAGCAGCTAACGGATGTTGGTCCCGAATCACAGCCGAAAGGGGGGTGCCAGCCAGTGGGACCGGCATCTGGGGTGCCGACGTGAGCGACACACGTTAATTCACTCGTCGTGATGCACTGCCCCGGGTGCCAACCGTCCCACGCACGACTAGGCTGCCGGTGTGATGAGACGGGGGGTGACCAATGTAAACAGTGCGAGAGCACCAGTGAGGTGCCAGTATCGACGCACCATCTGGGTGCCATCGTGACCGCACTAGTTGGGTGCCGTCTTGTGCGAAACACCGCGGTTCCAGTAACAGCAGATCACGTGGACTTGAGTTCATTCATGAACTCGACAGCAGTAAGGGACTGTCACTTGCGAGCTCCAGTTCAGTGGGACCGTCCACGAGCAACACGGCGCCGTGTCAGCCAACACGCGACAGGGGGGGGACTGTCAATCCTGGCGGTCAGCATGTCCTGGACTTCGGCTGCTTCCAGCCAAGTGGACTGTCAGCCCTGGTGACCAGCGGATCACCGAACTCGAGTAACAACAAGTGACTATCCATCGTGCGTGTTCCAGAGGGTGTCAGAGACCGATCCGCATGATGTTCTTTTCACCCACTCTGGAGCGAACTATCCGTTCACTACACTTGCGAACTGAATCCTGACTTTATTTTAAGAGGAGT
Organism: Haloterrigena turkmenica DSM 5511; assembly: GCF_000025325.1. NCBI lineage: Archaea > Methanobacteriati > Methanobacteriota > Halobacteria > Halobacteriales > Natrialbaceae > Haloterrigena > Haloterrigena turkmenica. The sequence goes on from NC_013746.1 coordinate 26,914, forward strand.
TGAAGTTATCTACGAGAAATATTTGGTTTAGAGACGATACTGGTCAGTCTCCCTCGCTCATAACAACGAATCTTGCCCCCCGCAGAGACACACATTACGTCCGGATATCCGGATCGCTCCATCCACGAGACGAAAGGCTGTCTGGGGTTTATTGCAGCTCTTACATTTCACTAGAAGACGTGTTATTTCACTTTGGTTCGGCATACCTACACTAGATAACACAGCTCCAATAGAAATAGATGTGAGATCAATTCACAGTTTCACATATATGTAGATCAGAACTACCTCACCCTCCAATCGGTTTATATAACTCAACTTTCGCCCGTCGTTGCGCGATAAGCGAGTTACCTGTACTTACCGGTTATCGGGTGATCACAGAGAGGGTATGGGAACCTTTCTCTGACACCCTGTGTTCCAGCGGATCACTGAACTCGAGCAACAACAAGTGACTGTCCATCTTGCGTATTCCAGAGGGCGTCAGAGACCGATCCGCATGCCGTTCTTTTCACCCACTCTGGAGCGAACTATCCGTTCCCTACACTTGCGAACTGAACACACCATAAGAATGCAGTGGATATGTGCAAGCATACCAATACGGTTAGACAGTACCGCTTTCACCCTTAGAGACATTATTTCAGATGTGATGGATCAGATGGAGGCATTTCGTGTCCTCGCCAGCGCTGATCGTCAGTTGGTACTCCATGAGTTAGTAAAAAGGGATGGAACAACCTGTATAAAGGAACTCTCACGAGAGGTGGCTTCCCGGAGACATCAAATCCCTTCCCAAAAAATCAGCGATACAAAGGTTAAACGCGCCCATATCCGATTGGTTCATAGTTCTCTGTCACTGCTACAAGAGAAAGGAATAATCAACGTGAATTGGGAGGAGAATGAGGTTTCACTTGCCAGTAAACCAGAAGTCGAGCAACTGTTTGATGCTGCTGAAGAGTTAGAAAGTTGGCCTCCAGATGATTTACTGGAAGATCCATCTCGTAGTACGTAATTTAATATTCCGGTGATGAGCGACTTGGTGGCGAAGACGTGATCACGGCTGTTGTCGACGAATTTTACGATCGTATCATGGCAGACGAACAGGTCGCAGATTATTTCGACGATGGCGATATGCAGAAACAGCGCGCCCATCAGGCACAATTCATTAGCTCCGTCACCGGCGGCCCGGTCAAGTATTCGGGCGGGGAGATGAAGACCATTCATGCAGATATGGGGATTACTCCCTCAGACTTCCAGGCAATCGCGACCCATTTCGACGGGGCACTCGTCGAATTCGACGTCAATGAAGATGATCGACAGGCAGTCCTCGAGGAGATTGCTAGTTCTCAGGAGGCGATTGTCACAGCAGCCGACTGACTAGTGTGTCGTGACCGGTATGCTGGTGGTATGAGCCACGGATTCAGATACATTCTGGTGAAACAGTGGAAGTTCAATTAATGAATTTTCTGCAATAATAATCTGATCGACAGCGTGATTCTCTGCATAAGTGACGACTTCTTCCGTTTCATCGCCGGATCTCACGACAGATTCGATCGCTTTGTCATACCGTTCAGAGAGTTCATACGCTCGGGAGAACACATTCTCTGCCCGTTTCTGCTGCGCCCGAGTGAACAAGTCCGGAGCAGGAAGAAGTTCTTCGCTTTGTTCACTTCCTAACTCCGGAATCACATATTCACACGGGTCACGGTTTCTAAACGGATCGAATGGGCTCCGTGCGGTGGTCACGTGGATCACGGTGATCTTTGCGTTGGGATATTTCTGAAACGCATACTCTAGTATATCCGTCGACGGGGCCGTACGACTGATCACCACTAGTACGTGCCCACCCATATACGCGGCTTCGAGAAGAGAGTAGAAAACCATTTCCCAGCAACGGTCGCGATGGTCTCGTTCCGGACGTCGAAGTAAGGACGAGAGTGAGCAACTGTGTCGGCGCGGTCCCTCGGACACTATCGAACGAAAACGCCGACGCTGGAGACGTTACACCGATCCTCGGAACAGAATGAGAACGGGAATGATCGTTAGCCGGCCGACCCACATGTTGTACATCAACATAATCGAAAAGTGGTTTCACACCTTCAAGATGCGAGTTGACCGCTTCCATAATTCGTGGGCCAGCCGAGGTGCTAAACTAAACAGTGCCGATAAAAGCAATCCACCATAGGCTGTATTTTACGCTCGGTATATAAATGGCGAGGCGATCAGATCCGGATCACTCCAAATTAGTGGAATGATCTCCGGTTGTCACCCGGCCGATCAGCCGTTCGTAGAATATGACGATCACGCTGCCAAAGATGGCGACCACGACGAGCGCCCACCACCAGAGATGTCTCGAGGAGACCTACAGAGCCGTCTAATAGATTCAGCCGTGCCAGGATGATTGAATTCCTCTGTTTGACTACCACTTGGATACCCCATCACAGAGAACTCTCAGAGTGCTCACAGACAAGATATGAGTATGAGAATTAGACCGCGAATCCGCCTCCGCTCCGCACAGAGCTATCCGGATTTTTGACGAAGATGTTGGTGTGTGATTACGGTATTGAGTATGAGCATACTTGCGACAGCCCCCTACTCAGTCCCCTTCATGATGATTCCGAATCAACCTCACAGATGACCTTTTTAAGTTTGATTTTATTCCCAACAAGTTTATTCATCTTATCTTCACTGAGTCCACCAACACATCCTTCAACTCTGAAATCAATGGAATTGGTCGTTTCAGAAGGTACTACAGCCAAATCCCGAATCTCCAGATTGTCCAATTCGACTTCCACGTCTATGATGTAACGCCCCACTGTGATATAACCGATGGTTATTGCAGAATTGACCGAAACATGGCGTAACAGAGAGAAACGACTGAGTAGCCTTAGAATCAAGTGTACTCTGCGGCACCTACGCCGTCTTCGTCGTTAGTCTTACTCGCTCCGAGAATCGATCCGGTTGAGCGTCTCTATGGTCCGCTCGAGTTCACTAATCGTCTGGTTCTGGTTCAGCTCTTCGGGGAGCTGCTCGGCCTCGGCTTAAACGTCAGTGAGCAGCTCTCGAAGTCGTGTCTGGCGGCTACTACTACTATTGGTATCACTGCTCATGTCATCAAGTCCCACATCCCGTCATATAAACCCCTCCACTTCCGAATGATGCCGTCTCGATCCAATACAGTGGCCGAGAGTGTCTTCCCGATCGACGCCGGCTCTTACCAAACATTGGCCTTCGATCAATCCGCCGTGTTTGGTAAGACGACCGCAAAGCCCGGTACTCTCCGCTTGGACCCCTGCCTTCGCGTATCTAAACTGACCGGGATGCCAGCCGACGACTGACCTTGAAGAGTGACGACTGCTATATTGGAGAGTCTATCGTTGGGTGGCAGCCGCTACAGACCCAGTTGTCACCTCCGCTCGCTGTATTTTTCCATATCCGTTCGACCTCTTCACCGCATTTGTCACAGCGTGGCATGGAGGGCATGCGCCAGGAGTCGTAATGAAGCTGGTGCCAGCGAAGTCGTGTTGTGCTCGAGAGAGTTTCCCACCGTTCTACTCATGAGTCCGTGTCGTGATCGTTCCTGCCGGGTGCGCCGATTCTGATTCCAAGGAAATACTCCAGATAATCGACGAGCAGGGTATCCGTCTGATCACCGACGCCGCACAGTCCCCTAGTTGGACTCATTCGGATTCGGATCCAGAGAGCAGACGTCTCTGAAAGTTCGGACCGTTCAGATAGGTCGGAGAAGTCGGATTCTGAATCCGAGAACCTGGCCTCGGACCTGATGCTATAGACACTACTCGTCTAGTTCGCTTTCGTCAAGGACGCCCATTTGCTGGAGTTTGACCGGCGAAGCAAAGCGATTCGGTATTCATCACCACCGTCATTTCTGGAGGGGTTTCTGCGTTTGGGTGCGAAAATTGTTAACTCAGAGAACCAACCATAGTGCCTCCATCAGTTTTCTCGGGATTTGTAGTGGATTCACCCAAAAGGATAGTCACTTTGTGCCACACTTCTCAAGTATCAGGACTGATAATCCAATTATTCAAGGGACTTTGCCCGGTTCTGAAACTCACCGCCACAGTTGGGACATTCGCCAGGGTGGGTTTCGGCCGTGACGATCTTCCCACACTGTAAACACTCGAACTCAGAGGCTATTTCCGCCGTATCGCCTTCGACATCTTGATCGTGAGGCATACTCCCATCTTGTTGTGCCAGCCACAAGTACTCACTGTAGAACACCCCGTCCTATATCGGATGTTTAAGCCTTCAACTCGAGGCCGTTTCCTGACATTTGAGAACCATCCTCAGCCTCAATCAGCAAACAATACCTCTGGTTAGATGATGAGGGTCACCGAGTTCCTCAATGGGGAGTCGCTAACTGGCAGACAAGCAGCCACCATTTTCTTCCTGTGGCTTGGCTTAGTGCTAGCAGCGGGTTTTGTACTGGTTTTCAATACCTCATATATCCTATATTCCAGTGATAATATATTCTGGCAATCAGAACCGGAAATAAACCAGCTCAGTCGAGTGTGAACATATCGCAGATGTGCGAAATACCGAACATACTACGGGATTACGACCTCGATGCTACTGACAAGATTGTCAGATCCCAATTACAAGATGAATACCTCAATCATCCGACCCGCGGACCGTATGTTAAGTCACGAGATCTATATAGAGGCATCAAACCCGATATAGATGAGCGGTTCACGTTAGAGCTGTTCGGGATGTTCTGCGAAAGTCGTCCATACTTGGAAAAGTGGTCCCGAGGGTATAGTGGATCGTATCGTTACCACATCATTGAGGAGGAATTATAGACTCAGATTGCACAGTATTCTCAGCCATAATTAACGAAAGCATATACGGTACCGACCACCTATATTCGTAGTAAGTACGTCGTCAGACCCTCTCGTAGCAGGGCAGTGGTCTGGCTCTTTGAGGGAATCAGCGAGAGTTCCTGGAGTCGTACTTCGGTCGGTTCCACCTCCGTATCTGATGATCTCATGACAAGTGTGGCATACACCACAAGGACACGGCTGCCACGAGCGTGAGTCAGAATCACTCCGAATCGCGGGCAGTAATAGGACTAACCCATCGTATAGTAAGAGCGAAGACCTAACGGCAGGGTGCAACTCCCAGCGTCGCCCTGAGCGTGTGACAACTCATCATCGGACGTACGGTATGGCCTGGGCAACTAGGACCTGCATGGTAACGTGCAGGGGAGCATCAAGAGCGGTTTAAACTCTCTTTTGAGAGAGAATAATGGAATAGTATCTCACAGACAAATACTATACTGAAATCATATATGGGGAACATATGTTCTCGATAGAGGACAGATAACAAATAGCATACTCGATAGAGAGTCTGTGAGATGGACGACCTCACCGGGTTCCAACGCGACCTCCTGTACGTAATTGCAGGTGCCGACCAGCCGTCCGGGCAGGATGTCAAAGATGAGATTGAGCAGTACTACAGTTCGGAGATCAATCACGGACGGCTCTATCCCAATCTCGATACACTTGTCAACAAGGAACTGGTCGAGAGAGGGCAACTCGATCGTCGGACGAATTACTACGACATCAACGACCCCGGGCAAACTGCAATTGAGGAACGACGAGAGTGGGAATCCCAGTATGTGGATTAGCTAATAGAGACCTCGTAGTAGTCAGTGTACTTCACGAGGTCATACCCTTCGAGCCCATCCACAATTGTACTATCAACAGAGATGTCGATGTTTTCGGTGAGGATCGGGAACTCTTCCTTCGCGTCTTCGCCCAGTTCGTCGTAGTGGCAAACTCGGGAATCAGAGGGGACATTTTCAACCGGTTCGAGTGTGACGTTCTGACTCACGATACGTCATACCAATCGCAGCGTCTTCAATATTTTTGCGATGATAATCTATGACCGTCAATCTGAAACGGATTTTGGGGCTGGTAGATTGACAATCGTCTACGACGATATTCGCGGAGCTTGTGCCACTCGTAGTCGGAGGAAGCCTCATCAAGTAGATCGGGGTTGATATCGAAGACCTCAGCGACTTTCGTGTGGTCGGTTGTGAATTCGAGCGACTCATAGACGGCAACTGTCAATTGGCTCCGATCGCTCTACTCCTCTGTGACGGCGCAGGCATGGGCTTGGCCTCAGCCATCTCAAGGGTCAGCTCACCGATCTGGCAGGCGTCCGTCATCGCTACTCGAGAGCGTTGCAGCGACCACGAGGTTCCCGTAATCCTTGAGGTCAACGTACTGCGACCAGAGCGTCTATTGCAGGTGGAGTTTGTCCCTCACCCGGTGGAACTGTAGCTGGGTGACACACGCCATCCTGTCACTGTCCGATCACAGAACACATGCCTGCTTGTGGTCTTTCTCCTGGAACACTTGTGCGACCAGCCCGTTCGTCGAGGATCCGTGCATCCCCTCGTTGAGCCTGGCGGAGATCATCTGGATTAGGTCCGGCTCTCGGTGTCGTCGTACGTAGATCCCGTCGTGCAACGCGATGATCCGGTCGTTGATCCAGTCTTCTCCGGAACTTCCGTCGACGAGTGTCCCTAGCACTTGAGTGTTCTACCGCACCACAATGCCCCAAGGAGCCGGTTTTGAATCCATTAATTCGCATAATAGGAAACAGCTTAACTCTATTTACTGTACCTGAGACACTGTCTTACTATAGTTGATTCTTATTATAGGAACCTTTTTCACAATCTGTCTTGTACCCTCCGGTATGCCAGGTGAAAATTCCGTCGGTCGTAAGCCACGCGTGACTGACGAAGAGATCATTGACGTCTTCCAGAGTGCCGAAACTCCGGTCTTGACGACTACAATGGCGGCCGACAAGCTGCCAATTGGGAAACGAGGGTTACTCAACCGACTCAAGAGTCTCGAAGAGGAAGGATTGCTCGAGAGTATGGAGGTCGGTCCTCGAGGGAGAGTCTGGTGGGTCCCTGAAGGTGTCGAGACAGACGAAACGGACTATCTCAAGAGTTTCGGAAAGTATGAGGGCACCAATATTGCTGAGAGCGTAGAAGCTGTTGGGGAGCGATTTGATCGCGATATGAGGGAGGACCGCGATGAACTGTTTAGACAGTAGCTTTGTCATTGACTATTGGAAGGGGGAAAAGTTCGCAAAAGACTTTCTCGAAAGCACTACTGAACCAATCGGTATTCCCACAGTTGCGCTTTTCGAACTCTATGTAGGAGCGCTCCTTTCCGACTCACCAGCAGAGGACATTGCAAGCGTAAGGGATGATCTTGATTGGGTCGAACCACTCGCATTTGATGACATGGTTGCGGCTCATGCTGCGCGGATTGAAGCGACCCTCCGGAATCAAGGAGAGCCGATCAACATGATGGATGTTCTCATTGCAGCTACTGCTCGAAAGTGTAATGCGAGAGTCATCGCTACAGACTCTGACTTTGAGCGTGTTCCTGATTTAGATGTCTACAATCCGCAAGGGGGATGAGCTCACCCACCAGTATGGGTGAGGTAAATCGCCTCATCGATCCAGAGTTACTCGTCGAGGTCGAGGCAGTTGCGATTCTCCTGGAGTAAATCCTAGTCTGTACGTACCGCTCTGTCTTGAGTCGTTTTGCTATCTGGGAGTTGATTACGGTGCTGCCCGCTCGGTCGGCGAGGTCACGCTGTGACAGGCGGTTTTCGGCTGTGAGAAGCGTCTGAACGAGTTGGCCAACTGTCGGTGGGAGATCGACGAGCAACTGCTCGGGGTCGAGCGTTCCCAATGCATAGCGGAGTTCGTCCAGCCGGAGTTCTCGGCTGTCGTCTTCGCTAGCGAGTTGCTGGAGTGCGTGGGCAGCAGCGTATGGTGAGCTGACTACCGCCTAGAGGAGGGAGATGCTGTCTCGAGTCGGTCGGAGGTTCGTGGCCTGCAGGATCCGCGTCGCAGCCATCGCGTAGCCCGTTCGATCGACCGACGAGAGGGAGATGTGGACAGCGAATTCGGAGCGTCCTCAGCGACTGCTGCTGGCCTTTGAGTACGACACCAGGTTCGACGCGAGCAGTCTTCACATCCGGATCGACGCGAACCGATTTCATCGGCGACAGGTCGATCATGAGGGCATCATCCTCGACGGCCCTGCCCGCAATGTTGTGTCCACCGCCTTTCACCGAGATAGGGTAACCGTATTCTTTCGCGAACGCCACTGCGCTGTAGTACGGTGATAGCCACTCATATTGTCACTCAGATAATTACATTAAATTATTCTCTACTTGAGATGGCTTGCCAAGGGTGGAAAAGACTGTAACGCCTCTATTAGTGTATGGATGATGCTTCGTTGGAGAACCCTGCTGATCGTATTACTGTCGGTGGGTCAGATGTCGATCGCTTGTTCGAGATACTTGAGCACCGGTATCGCCGCTACATTATCCAGCGACTCCGGACGACCGATCAGCCAGTGACGGAGGAGCAGTTAGCAATGGAAATTGCGGCGCGGGAACGAGAGGTACCGGTCCAGACGATTACGCTTCAGACAGCGGATTACATCCGTACCGTGCTCCATCACACTCATCTGCCGAAAATGGTGGATGAGTCCATTATAACCTATGATACGGACACTGGGAAGATCTCACTAACAAATCAGATAATAGATCTCGAGCCGGTGTTAGCCGCAGTGAGCGACGGTCTCGCTGGCGCTGAGTGAACTCGAGATGCCATTACGACTGCTGATCTCACGGATAGAACCGGCGTTCCTCGAGGCCATCGATAGCACTGAACAGCTACGTCGGGAGATGAAGAACCGAGATAGCTTCAAACCTCCTTCGTAGGGGGGGTATATAGGTGATGTTGACGCGTTCCCCCTGCAGATCATGTTCCTGTGGCACAATAAATCGCTATGCACGAGTCGCACTCGAGTGATATCCAACTCGAAGTACCGCCCAACGATGGAGCCGACCGCTTCGGCCTCGAGTTCACGCTTCGATCGCTCAGCCTTGTCGTCGGCACCACTGTGTACTTGTAGATCCGTTTACCCCACTCTCGAGCTGGTGACCTCAGATTCCCAACACGGACGACTGGAAGACGATGACGGCGCTGTCTCCCCGCCCTAACGGACGGGGCTTAGCGCCTCCAATTCAAATAAAGGAACCGTGGTACCATCGACTGTTCAGGCGCGAGAGGGTGTCACGCGCAAAGCGCTTGCTGCGTGAGCGGTGGACCCATCTGTACGGCTCGGTTGTTCTCGGTCGATTCTGTCGCTGTGAGCGCCGCTGCCAGCTGTAGCCACAGACCGACTCTGGGATGATCGAGTAATCGTACTGGATCTGGTGGCCAGAACAGTACACTTCCTATCGGGTCGTCGGGGTCGCCATACCGATCTGGGGGAAGAAATATTTCGAGGAGTGCGTCAGCTGCATCACGTAGCGTCTGGTTCTCCTCGAGGCCGGTCGGAACAACGGGCTCGCGACGTTCGGTGGCCGTTCGGAACGACAACGCCAGTCGATACCCGCTCTCGTCGACGCGAATGAGATCGAGCGCCTCGAGTCGGTCGCGATAGTTTCGGATCGTCCGTGCCGAAACATCCGCTCGGTCGGCAAGTTCGCACTGTGAGATTCGGCTCTCGGTGGTGAGAAGCGTGTGGATGATTCGACCAACGGCCGGTGGGAGGTCAGCGAGTAACTGCTCGGGCTCGAGCGTGCCTTGCGGGACTCCGTCCCGTGTGGCCGACTCATCGGGCAGCGAATCACGCTCGAGAACGACGACCTCGTCGAATCCGTCAGCGAGGACGCGCGCGGCACAGAGCCCAGCCATACTCCCCCCAAGAACGACTGCCCGGTGGCCAACATCGGTGACGCGGTCACGTTTGAATCGGTCCACGTTTGCCAGCGTCATATCGATCGTTCACTGTGCTCCAAAAATAACTTTTCAGCTATCACTTGTCGAAATATTACGATTATATTTGATTTTGCGGAAATACACACGATGGACTGTCATTTTACGCTTCTCACTCCCTGGCATTTTCCACTCCACTCAACACCATCTTATCGATGACTCCAGCAGGAGACAAAATGAGTTATTGTCCGTATCTTTGGATCTGTATCGTCTGCTAGCTTGACTCAAGCACCCCTCCATCAAAGAAGAAGTGCTGCGGGACGTCGCTACAACCGCATGAACCGTAAGCGACCGCATGAGCTATTCAGACTAAGGAGCGGCACTCGAAGCCGGAGGTTGTTTCGTCGCTTGTAGGATTATGTAGGTTGTTAACGTACCTTGTGATATGAGTACGGATGAGCTGTCCTCAATCGGGCTCCTCGAACGAGACACAGAGAATCCGGCTGTCGGAATGTTCCCGCCGACCGCATCGTCGACCGCATTCGATGCCGTAACCCGTGGTGATCTCATTTACTGGGGAGAATGGGTGAAGCGGGACGCGCTCGTCGTTACAAGGTACCGATCCGCCTACGACAGTGATGCGCGTTTCACAGAGCTGGGCCAATCGATGCTCGCCAGTGACGGCACGACGACGTTACCACCGCCCGTTGTAGATCGCATCGAACAGTGGGCAACAAAGGAAATCCATTTTGTCCGGGATGAGTCGGTACCAATGGTCTGCTTGCTCATGACAGATGACACGTTGCAGGAGCTGAGTAGGGAAGAGTAGAGCGGGAACTCGTTACCGATCTTCAGCGGGAGTCGTCACCCGAAGCTCGGTATCAACTTGGTAGAGGTATCCGCGATCGATCAGTCGTTTAATTGCGTGCTCAGTGTCCGCTCGTTCAAGTTCCAGTGTCTCGGATGCACACAGCAGATCGACTGCTTGGCCACGCCTGATCGCCGGAACCTGGCCGTGACAGGTCCTGCTATTGGAATCGATGATGTGGGTCGAAAGCACGGCGTACGCGTCTGTAATCCACTCGGAAAGCGGCGGACGGGGATCATCGGCCAGAGACATGACTCAGTTCACCTGTATGTATACTCCTCAATACTGTGCAGTTTAAATGTATGCCGTGAGTTCAGTCTCCGCGCGATTAGCAACTGTTCAATCTATGGTAAGGAGATTAATCGATCTCAGTCAATTGTGGTCAAGAAAGATCAGTACGATATAGTTTTATATTATAGTAGCATCCAATATATTGTGGGAAAGGTATCAAATATAGATTCGTTGGATACTCTCATGAGATGCACGACCTCACCGGCTTCCAACGCGACCTCCTGTACGTAATTGCAGGCGCCGACCAGCCGTCTGGTCAAAACGTCAAAGACGAAGTTGAGAAATACTACAGTTCGGAGATCAATCACGGCCGGTTGTATCCCAACCTCGACACGCTTGTCGATAAGGAGTTTGTTGAGAAGGGGGAACTTGATCAGCGAACGAATTACTATGCTATCACCGGCGCAGGTAAGGAAAGAATCCAGGAGCGGCGAGAGTGGGAGGACCAGTATATTGATATTTAATTGAATTATATTCGTTTGAGACGTACATTCTCTGGAACCTACTATTTGGCCGACAGAAAGCTTATGATAGCAGGCTTGCGTCCTCATACCATGCTAGCTGAGAACAATCTTCCAAATCTCGTTACAATCATTGGGCGCGGAGTGCCATCAAACTATGAAATTACTGTCGACGGCGATATCGAACTGGTCGGCGCTGACCCGCTCGAGGAGGCAACGATCGTCTCAGAGAAGGCCGCTGAGGGAGCGATCGAGACTGGCGTCCACCGATTCCGGTTCTCCGGTCAGATGGCGAACGTCCACGTCGTTGACTGGAACAGCGTCCCTGCGCCCGAGTCACCGAGCACACCAGAGGTTCATATCGACTACGTCATTCCCGGTCGGAGAGGCAGCAACTAGCGACACAGTCACCTCTTTTCCCTCATCCGAGGGGTCATAAAACACCGATAGCAGATGGTATGACGCGTTACACACAGGTGAGTTAGGTAATGGAGCAACAACCAATAAACTTGATTACTACAAAAAACTGTATACTAAATACAGAGCGTGTATTTCTTATTGAGACCAGTAGCTGAGGCACTCTTACGGCTTACAAGTCGATCCAGCCAACCTACAACCCAAGTGAAAATGTAGCCGCCGAAGGGTGTCTGCGGGTACGAGCCGGAGTACTGATTGACCATTACGCTGCCGGCCTCAATTTCGTTCGCAACGCGGTAGCCACGTCCGAGATCGTTCGTCCAGACCGTCGCGTAGAGGCCAAACTCAGTGTCGTTGGCCCGCCGAATCGTCTCCCGTTCGTCCAAAAACTCGTAGAGGGCAATGACCGGACCGAATACCTCCTCTCGGGATTGGATAGAGGCTCGTCACTTGCTATCTTGATCAGACTCTCGGGGATCTTCAACCAGTTCGTACAACCCTATGTCATAGAGGTTGTACGCGTGGTTGTGCTTCCATGCTCGGGCGGGGTTGAACTCGAGACACTCCCACCTCGTCTCAGTGTCCCCGCTACTCACCGTCACCCGGTGACTGACGCTCCCGTCCGCTCCGAGGAGTACCCTGTCCCAGACGGCGCCAACTAATTCTGGCTCCGTCTCGATGTCGGACATTCCGCCCGTAGACAAGCACGGAGACACCACCGCTTCCGCTAAACAAGGCCATCTGGCTTTTATCAGCCGGTCGAGAGAATGGCAAAGCAGATACTTTGATCTAGGACCAATAGCCTCAACCTATCCATCTTCGAGGAGAGAATCCCACCCTTCACAGCAGTTGAGAACGTTCTGGATAACATCAAGTCGAGCAATTACGAGCGATTTTCAATTAGAGGAAGTCGGGGAACCAAATATTGAAATGAAGCGGTAGACTTTGTTGACGTATGCCTGGACAGGATACGTTGCCCACTGAGTCCGATATTGTCATCATTGGTGGTGGCATCATGGGCACCAGCACGGCATTTTTCCTCTCTAAAGAAACCGACCTTGACATCACGCTTATTGAGAAGAACAAAATCGGGACAGGGTCGACTGGTGATTCTTCGGCGATTCTCCGTCACCACTACGGCGACCAGGAGATCTACAGCAAGATGGCATGGTGGAGCCATCAGTTCTACCGTAACTTCGATGACGAAACTGGCGAAGTGATTGCTCATGAAGAAAATCCCATGGTCCGGTTTGCAAACGAAGATACACCGGGTGGCACGTACGCTGAAGCCGGATACGACGTCCTCTTTAGTCTAGATATCCCCGTATCGTGGTATGAGGGTGATGAGCTCCTCGAGCAGTACCCTATGATTTCTGGGGTGGAAAACTATGATTTCGGGATTTCTGATGACGAGGCAGCGTACTCTGATGGGGCTGATGCTGCGAACGGATTCGACCGTGCGGCGCGGCGCAACGGTGCGACCGTAATCACCGGGACCGGTGTTGAATCGATCACAACTGACGAGGGAAGTGTTGTCGGTGTTGAAACTGAAGATGGGGATATTGCCTGCGAGAAGGTCGTGGTAGCGGCCGGGCCTTGGACGCCGCGGCTCGGCGAGACCGTGGACGTAGATATCCCGATTGCGGTAACACGCGAGCAGGTCCTCATTCTTGATCCGCCGGAAGATTACAAACGCGATTATCCCTCACTGGTCCCCACGACAGCACTTCCAGGCGGTGAGTGGTATATCCGCCCTGACTTTGGTGATGGTATTCTGGTTGCTACGCATCATACTGACGAGGAGGTAGACCCCGACCGATACGACAAAACGCCCGACGAGGAGATAATTCTTGAGCTGACCGAGGAGCTCGGCGAGATGATTCCCGAACTCCGCGATGCAGGAATACAGGGTCAATATTGTGGAGTCTACTCGACGACACCTGACCACGACTTCATCTTGGACGAGGTCGGTCCAGACGGCTGTTACTTCGCCTGCGGATTCTCCGGACACGGCTTCAAACAAGCGCCTGCCGTGGGCAAAATTATGACCGACCTGATCACAACAGGGTCTACGTCGTTAATCGATGGCAGTTTCTTCTCCTACGACCGTTTTGAGAAGTCGGCAGCCGGTCATGGCGAAGTAGCGGATAACGTGTAGCACTGTTCACCTATTCATATGCGAGACGTAGACGTAATTTGCCCGAATGGGTCTCTCGATGCTGTCTTAGCTCAACACGGGCTATCTGCCGACCGAAACACAGTCCGCGTGCTTGGGTTTCCAAAGCACCTGTTCGAATTCGACATCGAAATCAACCGGAGGATCTTTGAGAGCAGGGACGTGTCGATGTCTGTGACTGTAGATCTGCTCACTGCGACGTGCCGGAAAAACGACGTTTATCCGGAGATAGAGTCTCGGTCAGTCTCAGCGACCTCCCTCTTAAACCCAAGATTGGATCAGGAAACGGCTGCGGATACAGCGTACTCCTTCGTTCGTCGCAAGATCAATCGCCAGTATAATTCGTTCAGCACGCCGCATATTCAGATTCTGCGCGACGAGACGGCATTCAAACTATTCTGGATTGTCCCCGTTTCGTCATCGGAGAACGTCCACGTGATCGATACGATCACACACCAATTGACGGCACAAGACGTTGCACTAGACAGTGTCACAGAGGAATCTACTGCCGAATCGCTTGACAGGTGAGGGGGTTAGCTGTCGGCCGGAGAGAGATCATCCAGCTGCCGGTCTGCAAGATAGGTTGTTGCAATCTCTTCTTCTGTTACCGCCGTCAGCTGCGGCGAATGCTGGTTCGAGGCTGCCTGCGCGGCTTCTTGTCGTTCACGGACGAGGTCGATTTCGTCTTGCAGCGGCTTCGAGATTTCGCGGAGTTCCCGTTGGATTTCTTCTTCACCGCGCTTTGGCGGACCGGAGAGATAGCTACCGATGATGACCGCCAGCATGCTGAGCGTGAATGCTGGCAGGAGTTCATAGACGTCGAAGATCATGCCCGGCCCCCCGGACGCTTGATTCCAGATGATGGTTGTGACTAGTCCAGTGAACATCCCCGCGAGTACACCCGGCCCTGTTGTTTTCTTCCAATATATCGACATAGCGAGCACGGGACCGATGCTCGCGCCGAGGCCCGCCCAGGCAAACAGGATTGTCGTGTGCACTGATCCTGGTGTAACCCAAGCCCAGGTAGCGGCCAGGAGGCCAATGGCGAGAACAGACATACGGTTTACGAGGAGAATCTGTCGGTCGCTCGCGTCTTGATTGAGAATCCCACTATATACGTCTTCGCCAAACGCGCTGGCAGCGACAAGGAGCTGCGAGTCGGCGGTACTCATAATCGCTGCTACGCCGCCCGCAAGGAGGAAGCCGGCGAGCCACGGCGGGAGCGTTTCGAGAATCATCATCGGCGCGACGAGATCCTGGTTCTCAATTCCAGGGAGCATCACTACCGCGCCGAGTGAGATGATCGGGATGCCGATTAGCGCAATCAACATGAATACGACGGCGACGATCATGGCGTAGCCAGCTTTGGACGGACGTTCCATTCCCATGTATCGGACGACGCCGTGCGGTTGGCCGAGCCCGCCCAAGGCGATGACAGCGATTGTCGAGAAGATGAGGAACTCATATGGCGACCGGCCACCGGTAAACGAGGTCATGTTGTCGCTGGCAGCGTTGTTGAACTGGGTCATCAGCTCATTCGGACCGCCAATAACCACCAATACTGCGATTGGGACAATGATGGCGAACGCGGTCATCAGCAGGGCTTGGAGTACATCAGTGTAAGCCGACGCGGTGAATCCGCCCATCACGGTGTAGATGACAACGACGCTAAGTGCAATCACGAACCCAAGCTCGTAGGAGAGTTCGAAGCCGACAGAGATTGCGCTGGCGGCAGCAAGTAATTGGCCTGCGATGTAGCCAGCCATGAATACGCCGATGATGAGCGTGCTCGTGATGCGGATGAGGTGACTGGTATCCCCGTACCGGGCGGACAGGAATCCGGGGACGGTCAGCGACTTCAAGACGCGTGAATAGCGGCCGATACGTTTCGCCAGTATCCCCCAGGTCACGATTCCAAGCGGAATCTGCCAGACCATCCACCACAGCGACGAGATACCGTTCGCATAGACAAGTGCCGGGAAGCCGACCACCAACCATCCGCTCCACAGGCTAGCCTGTTCGCTTAACGCGCCAGTGAACAGATTCAGTTTCCGGCCGCCGAGGAGGTAGTCTGGGACCGTTTCGGTGAGACGTCCACCGTACGCGCCGATGACGAGGAGTGCGACAAGATACAGGATGAACTCGATGTAGATGATGGTCTCAACCATGATCGGCACCCCGTTCGGTACTGGATTCGTCATGTGCGTTTCCGAGAATCGCCTCGTCGGATTCGTGGAAATAACGGACGTACAGTAGCGCGATTCCGAGCCATACTAGAATGTTTCCTCCATAGAAAAAGAGGAGTTCAACCCACGTCAGCATGATTGATGGTCTCTTTTCGACTAGCAAATAAGTAGTGGTTCATTGCAAGACACAGCTACCGTCAGTAAACACAAATGCTTTATACAGACAGAAGAGGACGAATACCAACGGTTCACACATCTCGACCGAATCAGTCGGTCGGAAGGAGAACTCATCAACTTATTTGATAATTGATCATTGCGCCAGTACTATTCACCAATACTTAGACGGATTTTCTCTGGTTCGTTGATTAAGTCTTTCAGCGCCCGCCGAGGGGCAGAGGTGCTCGCCGACGGCACTAAGGTCCGCGCTCGCGAGGCGGTCATCGCGAACCTGACGCCGACAGTGTTGTACGACCGGCTCGTCAACGACACTGCACTCCCCCAGTCGTTCCGGGAGACGGTCGACCGCTACGAGTACGGTCCAGGGGCGATGATGATCCATCTCGCGCTCAATGATCTTCCAGACTGGGACGCTGACCCGGAGCTGTCGGAGTTTACATACGTCCACATCGCGCCGGGTGTCGATGACTTGGCAGAGACGTACACCGCCACCCAGAACGGGTACCTACCCGAATCGCCGATGCTCGTCGTCGGACAGACGACTGGGGTGGACGAGTCCCGAACGCCTGACGACGGGCACATCCTCTGGGTCCAGATGCGGGCGCTCCCGTCAGAGATCGAGGGCGACGCCGACGAGATCGAGGCAACCGACTGGGAGGCAGCTGCCGAGCTGATGGCCGATCGCATCCTCGACAAACTCGAGATGTACGCGCCTGGGATTCGGGACTCGATTCGCGATTGGGATGTGCACTCGCCCGTGGACCTCGAAGCAACCAACCCGAACCTCGTCGGCGGCGATAGTGTCGCCAGGAGTCACCACCTTCGACAGAACTTCTTGTGGCGGCCATTCCCCGGCTGGTCGAGGTACGGCACGCCTGTCGAGGACCTCTACGTCTGCGGATGTGACGGTAGGGAGTGAACACACCGTATTTCAATTGGATGAGTACCGATCGAGTGATTGACTCGGCGAGCCCCTCGAGGTCGGTGTTGTGCGGTGGGTCTCGGAGTCGTTGAGAGCAGCCTTGGAGAGTCCACCGATTTTCGAGCGCCACGAAGGATCGCAGGCGGTTCATCGAGTGCGCCGACTACCTCTCTGAACTCACAGCGCGGATGTAGCATGAAATCCGGCTTGAGTTGCGAATGGGTGATTAGTCAGTACAGACGAAGGCGTTACCGGAGCGACTATCTAATTCTCTGGCATCTGCCAATAGAAGCGCGCTGAATACAGAGGATGGGGGTTGTGTCGCTCGCCCAAAAAGCCGTCGTTGGTCCGCCAGCTCCGGCCTACCGTCCCGGAGAAGAAGGCTACGCTGACTGGGTGATTCTTGCCGTTCAGGGGTTGAAGGAGTATCTCGGCCATCCGTACCGGAAGCTGATGGACGTCCTCCGCGAGATGCCGAGAGTGACGAAATCACTCGGATTGACGCCTGAAACGGTCCCACACTTCTCGGCCGTATGTATACGAAAGCAGGCGATTCCGATGAAGCAGTGGCATGCGATCCTCAATCAGTCCGTTGAGATGTATGATCTCGGTAATGTGCAGGCGATCGACGCAACCGGTGTCGATCGCGTCCAGGCCAGCCAGCACTACGCAAAACGGACGGACTACACGTTCGAGGCGGTGAAGACGACGCTGCTCATTGATTGTGAAACCAGTGCGATTCTCGATATACACTGTTCGATGAAACAACCGCACAATACGCAAGTCGGCTGGCAGGTGTTAGTGCGGAATCTCGACGATTTGGCGACTGTCGCTGCCGATAAGGGCTACGACTGGGAGGTGCTTCGCACGAGGTTGCGTGCAGAAAGTATCACGCCGCTGATTCCGCAGCGAGATCCTGGGATACGGGGGTGGGCGAGAAACTTGCTCATCAAGGATCGGGCGTATCACCAGCGCTCGAACGCTGAATCCGTATTTTTCGAACTCCGACGTAGATACGGCGATACGCTCTAGTCGAGAACCTGGTTCGGGCAATTCCGTGAACTTGGCATGAAATCCGCGGTCCGCAACATCGAACGCGCCATCGAGGACTCACAGCCGTGAAATCACGCGTTCAAACAAGGCCCAGAGGATGTATTCATCAGTGCGGTCGCTCACGAAGGAATCGTTAGGTAGGTGTACGTATTGATACCTGAAATCTACAGTCAGTCGATTTGCCAGATTTGCACCTCCCAATCTGGATACTGATCAGTCGTCGATCGAATCGTCAGACTTCCTTCTATCTCGACGCCGTTTGTATGTGCTTCCTCTAAGACCTCTTCTAAAGCGGAACGAAGCGGTTCGACGTCAGTAATTGTCTCTTCTTCTCTCATACCCCAGATGAACCATTCTCCGCTGGTTCTTCAGAGACGTGAACGTAGTTCCCAGTCACTGTTATGCAGTAGGTCATGTAGGTGAACTCTATGGAGATCTCATCACGATCCCCACTGTGTCTACCGGAATGAAAGAGGCGATTCAACGCATCGGGATCAACGTATTCGTAGAGCGGGTCCAGCTCTATCGGATCGCAAGTACCCATCTCCGAAACGATGGAGACAATCGTTTGGCTCACTGGCTCCTTCTCACTGTCTGCAACGTCAACCGAGAGTTCTCTGCTAGCCATCTACGTTCTACTAAGTTCTATATTCACATGACTACCCCTCAGTCAGTACCTTCGGTTTTAAATGGGGGTCACCTCTAGACTACGATTCGTCGTCGCTTCCGTCACGGTTTGAACGAACCGTCTGGTCGATGAGCGTATCCAACGCTCGCCGCATCCGGCGTCCGAGCGCAGATGAGGACACCTCCATACCCTCAGCTAACTCTTCGAGTGTGACGTTTCGTGGTTGATTGAAGTACCCTCGTTTGTGCGCTCGAATGAGCACCTCTCGCTGTCCAGGGGTCAATCCGAACTGTTCGGAAGGGTCGTCGGGTTTTTCCCGATATAACTGCTGTAACTGAAATGATATACCCCGCTCTTGACAAGCTTCATGGTAGGCTGTTATCGCTTCACGGGATGGGAAGCGGGGGATAAGATTTGCCCCGTCACTCGTTATTATCACGCGGATAGCCATGATATTTTGCTCTAACGCAATTGGGTAGAGATATTTCTTTTCTCTTCCCTTCAAAAATATAAGCTGGTACAATCGTTTCTCGTGGAGATCGCTGAGGCGCTGGTAGCCTGCAATTGTCGAATCAGTAGTGAGTGCAGTTTCGAACGAGTCGAAATCATCACCCCATGCCCATACTGTCAGTCGTGGTTCACCAGAAACCGTGCGGAACTCTTCCTGCTGAAGTTTCATGTCCGGCACTGCTTCAAAGGTCTCATGGAGATACAGAAGTCCAAGTTTTACTCGTCCAACGAGTGCCATTATCGCACATTCATGGTTTTCCTAGTTCTATGTTCGGATCTGGAAACATACAGAAGGGTGATTCGAAAAATAAGGATTAGATACTCTCTTTCCACGACACTGCTATGGTCAATCTGCAGACCTACCCAACGGTTCCTTCGTGAGCGATCGCGCCGATGAATACAATCTCTATACAGGACACCGAAGACGCGGGAGTCCCAGAGCTGATACACGCACTGTATTCAGCACGACTCGTCGAAAATTATCTGAACTGGTAGGTTCCTCAGAGGTCACCCCGCATGTGTAGTGAGCGTGTGCTGCACGCTGAAATACATCTGAAGAATAGGATTGTAACAGAGCCGTCTCAAGGAGTGTCTCATGCAGTTCGTCGACGAGAATCTGCTTGCCATCAACGGCGCCACGTTCTGGGTGATACCTCTGATCACCGTACTCTAGGTCGGGAACCAGATCGTCGACATCGAGAGCTCGGTCGAACTCAGGGACGTCCTGTGGATCGGGCTCGTCTGGCGTCATCGGTCGAGCACCTCGACGTCGAGATTCGCACCAGCTGGACCAGCGACCGCTTTCGCACACTCGAGTTCGCGGCCTCTCGCTGGGCCTGCCGTTCGAGAGCGACTGCCCGACGATAGCGGTCGATTCTCTCGCCGTCGACGACATCGTTGTCATCAATCGTGAACCGCTTGCCACGGTGGTCAAACTGCTCGAGCATTAAGGTGTAGCCTTCTGAGCCGCGTCTGTTCAGGCGCGAGAGGGTGTCAAGCGCAAAGCGCTTGCTGCGTGAGCGGTGGGCCCATCCGTACGGTTCGATTGCTTCTAGTCGATCCTGTCGCTGTCAGCGCAGCTGCGAGTCGCAGCCACGAGCCAACTCGGTGGTGATCGAGTAATCGCGACGGATCCGGTGGCCAGAACAGTACGCTGCCAAGTGGGTCGTCGGGATCACCGTATCGCGCTGGCGGGAGGATTGACTCGAGAAAGGCGTCGGCGGCGTCGAGAAGCGTCTGATTCTCCTTGAGAACGATCGGGACGACTGGATCACGGCGTTCGGTACTGGTTTGGAACGACAGCACTAGACGATATCCAGTCTCGTCAACACGAATGAGATCGAGTGCCTCAAGGTGATCGCGATAGTTCCGAATGGTCCGTGCTGAGACGCCTGCCCGGTCGGCGAGGTCACGCTGTGACAGGCGGTTTTCGGCTGTGAGAAGCGTCTGAACGATTCGGCCAACTGTCGGTGGGAGAGCGGAGAGCAACTGCTCGGGATCGAGTGTTCCTAACGCATAGCGGAGTTCGTCGAGCCGGAGCTCTCGGCTGTCGTCTTCGGTGGCGAGTTGCTGGAGTGCTCGAGCAGTGGCGTACGGTGAGTTGGTCACTGCGTGAAGCAGCGAGACAGCGTCTCGAGTCGGTCGGAGGTTCTTGTCTTGCAGGATCCGCGTCGCAGCCACCGTGTAGCCTGTTCGATCGACCGTCGAGAGGGAGACGTGGATAGCGAATTCGGGAGCGTCATCAACGACCGCTGCTGGCCTCTCGAGTGCCTCCTCCAGAGATTGGTGAAGACGATGGACATCCTCACCACGAACGACGACAGAGCCGATGAGCGTCCCTAACGGGTTATCTGCATCAACAGTCGGGGAGAGTGCAGTGTGACGCTTTTCCTCACGAGACTCGAACAGTTGGCGGTAGGAGGCGAACGCACCGTATTTCGACTGAATTGCCGTCGAAATGCTGATCGAGGTTGCGAGTTCCGTGAGCGAGTTCGTGTCGAGTCCAGACGGGACTCGAAGTTCGCGAGTGATGTCGATCTCGAGAGCATCGAAGAGATGCACGATCGAGCCGGCAAGGCCGTGAGCGGAGCGCATAATCTCGCTACGGAAGCGGTCGCGATCCTCGTACTCGCCGGCTGCGAGTTTCGCGGTGAGATCCTCGAGGTCAGTCCCCCACTCGATGAACGCTTCACGGAGTGCCTTGGGATCCTCAAGTGCTTCATCGGAGAGTGCACCGATACAGCGAGCGTCTCGCAAGATTGCCGGTGGATCCTCCAGCGACTCGAGACGACTGTCAGTGAGCACTCGGTTGAGCAATTGCGGCGAGGCTAACGCTGTCGCAAGACTCACCACATACTGCAGGGGCCCACTTGCCCGAACCGCGACCACGGCTTCCTCGCGATCAGCGTCGAAACTCACGTATCGAGTATGGTCAGGACCGTCCGTATGGTCCTCAAACGGGGCCTCAACAAGGGTGACCCCGCCGTCCTCTCCACAGCCAGCAGCGGCGGCATGCCCCGGACGGTCGAGGTAGGCCGTTCGGTAGGGGTTGCTGTCCTCTCCGCCGTCATGCCCCTCCCCTCGTGCGTGCGGGGTTACACGGCACTGTTGGGAGGATGTTCCGGTGTCGCTCACGGCCTCGGTCAGTTCCTGTTGCCGACCGTGTTGGGCGTCGAGCGTGGCGAGTAGCTGTCGACCGGCCTCGAGCAACTCGACAGTCCGATCATCGGCAGGGCCGAACTCAGCGACCAGTCCAAGCTCAGTGAGCGAGTTCGTCTCGGAGACCAAGAGCTGGGAGATCCGACTGCGATCGACGTCATGCATCGCCCGCAGCGCGTGCCGAGAGAGTGTCTGAGCGGGTTCGTCGGCGAGTTGCCGAAGGAGTTCGACCTTTCGGCCATCAGGATCCAGCGCCTCGAGGGCGTCGTCGACGCGGTCCCCAGCAGGATGGTGTGTCTCTCGCCATTCGCTCACGCCGGGGAGGTCTTCGCGGTGGTGCTGGGCAAGCCAGTGCTGGGTCCGTCCGGTTGCGATGATACGGACATCGAAGCCCGTTGCGAGGATGGCGAGTAGGCGACAGATTGGCTCTCGTTTCCGTCGAGGGGTGTTCTCAAATTCGCGGTCGATGGTGACTGCAAGCGTCGATGGCTGGTCGTCAGGAAGGTGGTCGGTGAAGAATTGAGCGGTCGCGAACAGGTCCTCGAGACTCGCATGACCTTGCCCGAGCGTTGGCACGAGATCGGCGGCAAGCCGCCACGCATCGCGACGGTTCCCGCGGGCGACCTCGAGGATTCTGGAGCGCAACCAGTAGGGGACGTTCTGCTCCTCGAGGGCGTCATAGCAGTCCGGGACGGTGCGGCCGTCGGCAAACCGGCGCACGGCACGGATGAACAGCTCTCGGATCGACTGCTGGGCGAACAGCTGGTCCCACAGCTCCGAGACAGGATCGGTGTCGATCTCGAGGGTGGCCTGTGGGGACAGCGGCGGCTGCTGGGTCGGTGTGAGTCCCGCGTCGGTCACGGTGGACTCTCCTCGAGTGGGAGCTGGGGGCGTGCTGACTGGCGAGTGGAGTGGCGTGCCATCGAGTCCTAGAGTCGAGTGCAGAGAGTGCGGACAGCTGAGCGCAGTGGCTCACCGGCTGTCGGCGTGAGTGCGTGTTAGCGGCTCACCGATCCGGGATGGGGATCGCCTCTGATTCGGCGGCCCTGTTGGAGGGTGGACTCGAATCCT
Organism: Haloterrigena turkmenica DSM 5511; assembly: GCF_000025325.1. Taxonomy (NCBI): domain Archaea; kingdom Methanobacteriati; phylum Methanobacteriota; class Halobacteria; order Halobacteriales; family Natrialbaceae; genus Haloterrigena; species Haloterrigena turkmenica. Next base: position 50,107 of record NC_013746.1, read on the forward strand.
GGATTTCGGGCTCGAGAGCGACGACTCGTGTCTGCTGGGTTGGCAGATCAGCGCGGGTGCCGAGCCTGCACTCGGCGAGGAGTTCCGTACAGCCACGTGTTGGCTCTGTGATGGTGTCGGGACTGCAGGCCACGCAGTAGGGTCGATAGATCGCCCAGCGGTCGGTGTCGGCTGGGCGGGAGGCAAGGACGGTCACGCGGTCGCCTTCGTACAGTCGGTACTCACAGTGTTGGCACGTGGTGGTGTCGTGGGGACCGACCGGGAACCCCTCGAGGAGTTGGGTAGGGGTGGTGACGACCTTCATTGGTCGTCACCCTCGAGTGCGTCGAGGAATGAGTTCGTGAGACTCGAGTAGAGGTGTTGAGTTGTAAAGCCGCGTTCGGCGGTGACGTACTCGATCCAGTCGTTGATGCACTGGTCGACCGCCTCGAGGTCGTAGCGGTAGGTACGGTCGCTGTTGTGGATGACGTGGATGGTCTCGTCGGTGGTTCGGTAGACGTGGTGTGCGTCTTCGGTGTCGATGCCAACGAGAATGTAGTCTGGTCGGGGGTCAGTGCGACTGCGAGCCGAAACCGTTTCGGTTGTGCGTGGTTGAATTGACATTGGTCTTGCCACAAGACCGAGGTCGGCTGTTGGCGCAGCCGGCCATGATTTTCCCTGGCAACCCTCGGTCTCTATTCTGTGTTATTTCGGCAACTCTATTAAACATATTGGTCGTAGGTTGTTACCCATAGGTTTTTGTCGATTGCCGCCCACTTATCAGGCACTAATGAGTAGAGCAACTCAACCTATGGATGCAGACAACATGCGAGATGCTGACTGGGCAATTGTAGACGTGCTTCGTGAAGGGAGAGCGAATGCGCCATTAATTGCTGAAGAGACGGGATATTCCTCGCAATATATTCGCGAGCGTCTTGGGCGGTTGAAGCAGGATAATATCGTTAAGCCGCTTGGTCACGGAATATATGAGGTTGTTCCTGAAGAGTTGCCAGATGAATAATTCACTGAAGAGACGCTTATGAGGCGAATTTGCCCCTAACGCAGCGCCAGACCGGGTCGCAAACACGACGACGTGATTGCCAATCACAGCGGCTTACGTAGATAAGGCAGCAACGGCAGCCGTGAAAGGACATCTCTCAATAACAAGCAACCTTGAGACCGGTATTAGGTACCTTTAATCTGGTTGCTTCACGGTCACGGACAAACTTCGCTACGAACCGTACACTGACCTCGACGACAAGTCAGACACGCACAACCACATTAGCCGACATCATGATCTCGGCGAGTTAGAGTTCGTCCCGGTTGTAGCCCTCAATCCGATTGCGATCTTGAGTTCGACACAGGATCAGTACTTCACAACTCGTCTACGCTGAGTCGGTCTAAAGTCTGACTTCTCTTATTGATCGGAGTGATCGATGTAGTTCACTCCGGAGATCGACGAGGAGCTGTCGCTGTCGGCGGCGGTCAGCCGCCGACGCGACGGCGTTGCCACTCTCTACACAGACTTGCTCGGTCAGTAACTACCGGTGGAACCGGTCGTCAGGAGGCCGGTTCGCGGGGACGGCCCGACGCACTGCGAGGGCCGCTCACGCCAGTTCGGAGTCGTCCATCGGAACGAGTACGTGATCGGGACTGTCCATACCGATCCCTACGAGCGACTGGACCTTCAGTCGTTTCATAGAGTCTCCGTTCCTGTCCGAACCCTTCTCGGTCCTCGGTCAGTCGGTCCGTCTCGTCGGTACGCGGCGATTCCAGGGCGAGCAGCGGCCGCGCTCACACTTTTCCGCCGCTGGATTGATGTCGATACCATGACTACGGACACAAATGCGACCGATCGTGACGAGGGCGAACGGATCGACGCGGCGGTGAGCCGGAGCGATCTCGTCCACGAGCGGCTCCGCGAGTCGCCGGTCGAACGGTGGCTCCTGCTCGACGGGAACCGATACATCATCACGGCGCTATTCTCGCTGGTCGTCTTCATCGCGTGTGCGAGCATCGGCTTCGCCGGATACATCCCAGTCACTGATCCCGCCACCGCGACCACGCTCGTCGCGGCGATCGTCGGCGGGACTCTTCCGTTCATCACGATCGTGCTCGCGATCAACCAGCTGGTGCTTTCGCAGGAACTGGGCTGGCCCGGCGATCTCTCTGACCGGTTCGAGAAAATGGTGACCTACCGGCAGGAGGTCGAATCGTTGACGGAAACATCGGTCAGTCCGGCGGCCCCCGCCGACTTCCTTCAGCTGCTCGTCGACACCGTTATCGATCGAACCGCGCGACTGGACCTGGCCACCGGCCGGCTGGCCGATCCTGACCGCGCTGTCGTCAGGGGATTCGTCGAAGCGGTCGAATCCGAGGGCGAACTCGTCTCGGCGTCACTTGAGGGGGCGGACTTTGGGACCTTCGACGCGCTGTCGGCGGTACTCGGCCACTTTAACGGGGCGCACCTGTACGCGGCCCGGCAGATCCGTGCCCATTACGCCGACGACCTCTCGGCCGACGACCTCGAGGTCTTCGACTCGCTCGTCGAGTTACTCGGGCAGCTCGCGATCGCTCGTCAGACGTTCAAGACGCTGTACATGCAGTACGAACTCGCACACCTCTCGAAGGTTTTGCTGGTTGTCGGCTTCCCAACGCTGCTGGGCGGTGGGATTTTCATGATGACGTATCCGACGATTATCGAGACCGTCGGGACGCCATCAATGCTCGTTCTCATCGTCAGTGGCGTCGTCACCTTCGTCTTCCTTCCGTTTACCGTCCTACTGGTCTACACGTTCCGAATCGCCTCGATCGCGTCGCGAACTGCCGACTTCGGCCCGTTCGTGCCGCGCGTCGACTTCGAGGAGGCGGTGACCCTCGAGGACGAAGGTGAGTAACACATTAAGTCACACAGGAGCAGTTGCGGGAATCAGTGCTGATACTGGTGGTAGATAGAGAGTCGCTGGACTCTGTACGCATGGCCCGACGGCCGTGGGAACGTGCTCACGCGCGAGTACGAGGACCTGTTCACGGTCGTCACCGAGCGCAGCGACAACGGAACCGGTCGCCTTCGAGTTGGAACAGCCGCTTACGTCGACGACTGTGAGGGTTGGCAGTTCCACGGCGCGAACGGCATCTACGCCGATATCCCGTTCGAAGAGCGGGAGTTGACCGACGCCGAACGCGCCTACTGTGACGAGCACCCGATGTACCGCGATACCGAGAGCGTCGTCGAATTCGACCTACCAACTCCCGAGGCGCTCCGGGCGGCGATCGTCGACCAGGACCTCGAACGCTTTGGCTGTCTCGAGGCGATCATCGAAGACGCCGACCGCCGACACGACGTACTCACTGGGTTGCAGGAACGGATCGCCAGCGAACACGTGCGATCGAACCAGCATTATCAGTAGATAGTAGCGCGGTTTCTTTATTCAGTCTCGAACCTGAAACTGAATCGGGCGATTCGGTAACTACGTGTGCTTACTGATCGAAACCCGTGCTGTTAACCAACTAATGTATTCTTTCTTGGTAAGCGTGATACAACCAACTCGCCCTCCCGTACAGCGACGAAATCGATCCTAATCGCATTGTTGCTATGTCATGAAGGGTGTGATCGATGCGATATTCTGGGCCACTGTTGCTACCCGGAGAATAAACGCTATCAGGAGCGCAAGAGGGATGAGACTAACCACAACCGTCAGGAGGGTGAAAACGAATATCGTTGGCAGAGGGGCAGCCACCGTGGGAAAGGTAGCGAGCTGGATGAGTAACGCGACTGGGAGAGAAATAGCCAGCACACCAACGTACAGGAGCGAGCGAGAGAGCTTCGCGAGTTCTTCTTTTATGAATGTGGTCGTAAAGTACTGTCGAGCGATGTCGAGATTCTTCAAATCCGCGCTCAAGGAATCGAGCGTGGAGAGCAGCTGTTCATGCTCATCCCCCTCGTAATCCGACTCGAGCTGATGGCATTCATGAATGTGGGTCGCGTATTCGATGCCAAGGAGGGGAACGATCACCGAAGAGAGCTTATCCGGTCCTGTCCCGAGCTCCTCGCTAATCTGGGCACATTCCTCCGGTAGCTCATCGATAAGGTGGGTATCCAGTTCACTGCTCGAGTCGGGGAGAAGTTCCGCGAGCGAACCGGCGCGTTCTTGGGTCTGCTGAAGGAGCTGTTGCAGGAAGTCAGCTGGATCAGTCGGTGGTGCCGGCTGGTCAAGTGCTGTCTGCCGATAGTCGTCTGATTGGTCAATCTCGTCTCGGAGCGACCCCGGTGACTCCAGTTCCTGGGAGAGAATCACTTGGTTGATCGCGACCACGAGGGTGATGAGCGTGATATTCCCTCCGATCAACGCGCTCGCGATATAGATCACCGGCGTGAGATTGCGGATGGTGAACCGGGAGAAAAGAGGGATAAGCACCACCACAGCCATGGTGAAGAGTATCCCAGTGGCGACGCGGAACCGACCCCCTGAGAGGAGCAGCCATCGACTGAATCGGTCGTCCATTCGTTGATTGGTGCTTTGCCGGTCAGCCCGAAAATGTGTGGTGCCTCTCTCCACTTTCTCACTGTATCAGGATTTGATGTTCCGGTTATGAACGATCTTTGTGTTTCTACTGAACGGCAACTACTTTTCCTGTACTTACCGCTGGTTCACGATCTCCTGTCCGACTCTGTCTGATTTCTCGGACAGTCTTTTCAGGTAAGTTCTCTCTGAAAGGCACGGTAACGCTATGTACGTATTGCGTGTCCATAGATACCTGACCGGCACCCAGTTAGGTAATCGAGAGCCTTACCGATCCAGGAGTTTCTCACCGGCTAGTGGGGCGACAACAGCACCACCAACTGCGATTGCGGAACCAGAAAACGTGACCATCAGTGGTGGTTCGAGAGCGTACAAGAGTGTAAAGAAACCGCCCGCGAGTCCAAGGACAGCGAACCCAGCACCGACCACCCACCGGTTCGACGGATGGGCTGGCGTTGAATCAGCGATGCCACGCCAGACGAGCCATGCGCCAACGGTGCTTCCGAGCACGGCCACGCTCTCAAAAGAAACTCCCTGTAATAACCCCAGCGCCGCGATGGCGACGGCAACGAGCAACACTCGACCGGGAACGGTGCCGCGGTCGGTGATCGCGTAGAGAACACCCAATATCACCAGCCCAAGGCCAGCCCCGACCACAACATCTACGAGGTAATGAACTCCCAGAACAAGCCTCGAGAGCGAGATGATACCGGCGACAGCGCCCGCGACTCCGAGCCACAGATATGATAGTTTGTTCTCTACGACGACGAGCGCGAATCCACCCCATACCATCGTCGTCCCGAGGGCGTGACCACTCGGAAATCCCGGTCCGTCCCCTGTCGAAGTACTCGCGAACGCCGGCTGGAAGAGAGATGGTATCCACTCGACGACGGGCGGCTCACCTGCCCCTGCCGGACGAGGGAGCAGGAAGAACTGTTTGAGTACCCCGATGAGGGCAACATACGTGAGCAGGAGTCCAAGGACAAACAGGGCACGCCGTCGATCGACCCCCCACCGCGGAAACTTATCCCCGGCGACATAAAGTACGCCGCCTCCCAGAAAAAGGAACCACACGTCACCGAGTTGTGTCAGCAGTGCGAAAAGAACGAGAATCGGGTCCTGCGCTGATCCATGAAGCGCCTCGGTGATCCCAATACCGCGGTCCTCCGTAAGCATCCTTGTTCGGTAGATTGTTGGCTTCCGTGCCGTTATAGCCTCGGCCTGTACTGACCACTGCAGATCTTACATCTGTCTCTTACTGAAGGATTTAACAGGCCCTCCACATTCAGCCTCGAGGCCCTGCTCAGGGCTTGCTCTGAGCCCAATCGTCGAGTTCAGATAGGCCTGGATCATAGGGCTAACAACCACCCTGGTTAGACCGCCCAGCGGCCAGATTCGGCCGACGTAGTTGGCGTATTCGATCTGACTGCCCATGCTGAATGCATCCTCTGAATTCCTTGCTGGTAACGCTCTCTTCTGTACTTAGCAGTAGGGATCTATACCTGCCTCTCACTATACGCACCATGTATCGCCGTTTTTGAAGCCATGAGTCGTTGCTGTTGGTCGTGATCGTTGACCGCAATTAGGTCGTCCTCAAGGTCAAGTTCTATATCGGCCACAAATTAGCGTTCAATCATTTCAGGTTCGAATATATTGATGGCTGATTCGTAGGCGAGATCAGTCGCGGACTTCGTCGATACTGTTGGAGACGTCTTTCATTTGAAGGTCCGTATACGCCTCGTGCGTGGTTTCGATCGACTTGTGGCGTAACGCCTCTTGGGCCTTTTCAGACATGCCGTTGGCGTATAGGTCGCGTCCAAGCGCCCGTCGTGCGCCGTGGAGTGTGAGATAGTCGTAGTCGCCGTCGGGGTCGATGTTCGCCTCTTTCGTGAGTCGTTTCAACAGTCGGCGGACGCCCTCTTTCGAGATCGACGGCGGCGGGACCTCATGTTCACGGTGCAGGCGGTCGAGAACTGCGGTCTTGCCCTCGTCACCCCCTCCCTTGAGTGCCGCGTTCACCCGTTCCTCGCCGAGTTTCTTGATCAACGCGTCCTCTTTCGAGCCGTAGTGGCCAGTCGGGAAGACAGGCCACTCGTCAGTCGGCGGCTCGAGGTAGTCATACCATCGCTCGAGGACATTGTGGACACTGTCAGGGAACGGCGCCTCTTCGTACTCGCGAGATTTTCCGTACACTTCGATGAGTCGCTGTTCGAAATCGACGTCCGACCACCGGAGGCCGGGCCGTTTGTCGTCTTTCGGGTCGGCGAACAGTTCGGCCCCGCGAGCGCCGGTTCCACCGAGCATGACCACGATCGCCCGGTCTCGCAGCGCCGCTTTCGGATCGGTGCGGATCGTTCCCTCGAGTGCCATGTCGACGCGCTTGGTTGCGTAGGCCTCGAGTTGCTGTCGGTCGTCCTCAGACCAGTATTGTGTTTTGCGCTTCCCGTCGTCCTCGGGGAGCGGGTCCATCGCCGTGTTCGTATTCGCCGGGTTCTGCTCGAGGTGCTGTTCACGGACACACCAGGAGAGGAACGCCCGCACATAGGCGAAGTACGCGTTCGCCGTCGACGCCGCGAGGTTTTCGTCGATCATGACGCGGTCGTAGAGGTGTTCACTGTAGCTGCGAATATCCTGGTCGGCCAACTCGCCGACGCAACCGACGCCGCGCTCGTCCTTGCAGTGATCGGCAAACGACTCGAGTGGCGAACGCATCGTCGTCTCCGAGCCGTCGGCTTTGATCTTGTATCGCAAGTAGTCCTCAACCGCTTCGTGGACGGTCGTGCCCTCGGGGGTAGGTCGTCTCTCGCTGGGAGTAGACATTCGTATGTGGGGTACAGTATCGACCCTAGTAAAGTCCCTTGGTTAAACTGGTATTTAGACAAGTGCACCCACTAAGCCCTGTATCCGCCATTCGTTCCCACCTCGATCCCTCTATCCCTAATTTCGGATTTTATATATCCTATGTCGCTATACCAAAATCCAGCTTCTATCGCTAGACCCTATTCTTCTGGAAACAAGCGTCTGACGCGTTCTAGAAACCGTACGCAAAATGGTGGAGTATGTACACTCTGATCAAGGGGTAGTCTCGAACTCGTCGGCCGAGAGGATCGTGGCCGACTCGCCGTTCTCGAGTTCGGATAGCCGAATTAGAGCGTGAGCCTCACAGTAGTATGTGTGCTGGCGGCCAGAGTCTTGAAACAAGATGCTCAGACGCTGGGTTGCGACCTTCGTACAGTTTCTTTGCCGCCATTCGCAGCGCATTACCGTTCTATTTAGGACTTAGAGGTGTATAACTGTCGGGCACTGTCTAGTTTAGCACCTCGGCTGGCGTTTGTCCGTTGAGTGACTGGTGCGGTCGTTGTGTGTTATAATAGTGTACGAACTGTTCAAGCCACTCTCTGACGCTCGCCCGACTGCCCACCCACGAATTATGGAAGCGGTCAACTCGCATCTTGAAGGTGTGAAACCACGTTTCGATTAAGTTTCGATCAACGTAGTCGAGCTGACCGCTCAATCCTAATCGGGAGAGGGCAGTCAGATAGCCGTAGCCATCGACGAGAAACATGGTGTCGGAGAGATTGTGTTTCTCGGTCAATCGATGCAGGAACGCAGCGGCTGGATCGGTGCCTCGTCGTCCGAACACTGCGACATCGAGAACAAGCCTAGTGTCTACGTCTATTGCAGCGTACACCCAAGACCAGTCGCCGTTAATCTTGACAGCGGTTTCATCAATGGCGACCCGCGACGGCTGCGCCGTCGGCGGGTCTGACACGCTGTCAGCCAGCCGATGTACCCAGTGCCAGATTGCTTGATGAGAGCGTTTGACGCCGATCAAGCGAAGAATCGCTTGTGTCTCTCGAAGCGAACAACCGGTCACGTGAAGGCGGACGGCGAACACCCTGACGGGCGTCGCCGTCCGCTCACGCTCCCAAGCTTCATCAAATTCCGTCGCATAGCACTCGCTGAGCAGGTCTGCGAGCATCATCCCAAACTAACTCCACGACCTGCTCGCTTCTCAAACCACGCTAACTAGACGGTGCCGATTGATGAAACACCTCACGAAGGAGGTAGGTATCGAACCAGACGGTGATTACGACTATCACACACACCACGGCGCACGACGGGCACTCGGTCGCGATCTGTACGCCAACGGACTCTCGGAGAAGGCCCAAGAAGCGCTGCGTCACTAGTCGATTGAAACCACACACGAAGCCTACTCAGATGCCAAGATGAAGGAGGTCTCTGACAGTATTGACGCAGTTCGAGATTGATCTGGCCCCAAGGACATAAATAATTCCATATATAATTCTATTTGAACTCTTTATCTAGTAATATATTATTCTATATATAGGTATTTAAACACTCGCCTGCCCCAAGAGTATGTGACAGATGGTGGCTGACGCTCAGTCGTAGATGTTCCGTCAATGGCCAACTTTCGAACAAACAGCACCTCAGGGTCTTCCTCTCGACGCCACTCAACGATAGCCCGATAGTCGCCTACTCAAAGTGGATCGTGTGGTGAGCCGCTTAGTCGTTTGAGATAATGGCTGAGTTTCCAGACAATGTCGTCGAACTTCGAAACGATTCGCTCAGCGGTCTCTCTCGAGGGATTCCAACGTATCTCCAGATAGGCGTTCTACCAGACTATTATATCGTCGTAATGATTGTCAATCTACCAGCCCCAAAATCGGTTTCAGATTGACGGTCATAGATTATCATGGAAAAAATATTGAAGACGCTGCGATTGGTATGACGTATCATGAGTCAGAACGTGACACTCAAACCGGTTGAAAATGTTCCCTCTGATTCCCGAATTTGCCACTACGACGAACTAGGCGAAGACGCGAAGGAAGAATTCCCGATCCTCACCGAAAACACCGACGCCTCTGTCGATAGTACAATTATGGATGGGTTCGAAGGGTACGACCTCGTAAAGTATACTGACTACTACGAGGTCTCCATTAGCTAATCCATATACTGGGATTCCCACTCTTGTCGTTCCTCAATTGCAGTTTGCCAGGGTCGTTGATGTCGTAGTAATTCGTCTGGCGATCGAGTTGCTCTTTCTCGACCAGTTCCTTAGGGTCGTTATCGGCTCGGCGATCGCCGTTGACTGACCGTCGGTGAGCTGTTGATCGGCCCAAGTGACGGTTACAAGTCCATGATTGGTCTTTGAATTGTGAGAGAAACGAGGCCGGCCAAGCGATACTGAGAGTAGTCCAAATGGCCGTTGAGCATGGTTCGTGTGAGAGCAGTAAGATACCCCATGCCACCGACGAGAGACTCCAAAAACGGTACGTCCGAAGAACCTGCTACGTCAATCTGGAGTTCAGCCTCAATCTAGCAGTGCCCTGCTTCACGGAGTTTCAGATAGATGAACTTGAGCTCGTTTTATAACTGACGAGTATACAAAAGGATAGGAAATATTATTATACTGTATTTGAAATGGGGTGTATACAATGGGTACGTCAGAATCACTGCATCAGAAAACTACTCAAAACGGGTCATGGGACGACATCCGCGACCTGCCACCGAGCGCCAAACTCGTCGCAAAAGTCCTTGAGTACAACGATACAATGACCCAGCAACAGATTGCCGACGAAACGCTTCTGCCAGCCCGGACGGTTCGCTACGCCCTGAATCGGCTCGACGATGAGAACGTCGTCAATTCTCGAGTTTCGTTCTCGGACGCCCGCAAGCGCCTATACAGGCTTGATATCGAGTAACACCGCTGTTCTTCGCTGTCTTCTGTAGTTGTACGTGAATGGCGTCTCAAATATCTGTGGAGGATTTATTCTCACTGAGAACCTGTATAGTGGACGCTACAGCCTTGAGTACCTATTCCCGTCAGCGTATGCGCCGACGAGAACCTCGTAACTGTCTTCAGACGCCGCTTCGGCGTTTGGAGCGATCTAGATCGACTTCCTCATCAATCCTGTTGACGAGGAAATTAAGGAGCTGGTCCTCGTGGATTGAATCGTCTGCTTGCTCGGTACTATGCGCACCTTATGCAAGCAGACTCTTCAACTAACCAGCTTCGTGAAGTGCTGAGACTGGTTAGAGACAGTTCCACCGCAGAACGTGTGTACCCGCTTCTGCGTGTTCTTCCCGGACGGCTACCAGACTGCCCTACGGAACATCATCGATATGATGGCCGCGCTCGGTGCCTGGCGAGTCTGGACCGGGAGCGCAGCCGCGTGCGGCTCCTACGGCCATCACGAACGCCGCGAAGTCCACTACCTCTGGCCAGACCATCCGGTCGAGGAGCTGCTCCGCGACTGGCTCAGTGGTCCTGTAGGAGCTTTTGCACCGGATGGTGGCCGAACCGGAGACATTCGAATCTCAGTATGTTGCGTCCACGATGTCATCGTCGAGGGCGTCGAACTGATCGAGATACGAGCGCCGCTCGGTGCGAAGCGACGCTTGAGCGTCCTCAAAGTCTTCGACGTGGTCAGTGATTACATACTGGTCGATATCGATACCGGGAACCGACGTCGGAACCGTGAGGTCAAGCACGTCGTCATCAACCCACTCGATGGTCCCGCGTGCGACACCGTCGAGAATCGCGACTGTTTCCTCGACGCCAACATCGACGGGATCGTCGGTGCCGACCACGCCCGTGTTGATCACGTAGCACTCGACGTCGAGATTGGCGATGAGGTCCCGGAACCGGTTACCCTCCTCACCCTCCGGGCCGATAATAAAGGGGTTGGTACCGACGACACGAATCGACTCGCCGATCCGTGAGGGATCACCCGCGCTCGTCTCCACGGACTCTCCAAGCATGAACGTGACCGCCGCCTGGGCGTCCGTGAGTTTCGCGATCGGCGGCATAAGGGGGTTTCGGGTGATGAAGAACACTTGGTCGACACCAAGCAGGTCGACATCGTCAGACGCACTTCCGAGGTGGTCACGGCGAATTACGGCCCGCGCGTTCTGGCCGTACTGTGGGTCGTCGAAGTGGACGGCTCCGTCCTCATCGACGGCTACATTCTCGAGAACTGCACTTTCGTCGGTTGCTGCGTCGTGAAGTTCAGGCTGCTCGTCGGCCTCTAGGCCGAGCGTTTTGATGTATAGTCCACCGCCCTCGCTACCCGCGACTGTCCCCGAAGGGAGGAGTGCACAGACATCGTCTTGGATCATCTTTGCGTTCTCAGGGTCCTCAAGCCAGAGACCGTGGCTCGTGAGCGTCGATTTCCCGGTCCCGGAGAGGCCGAGAAAAAGCTGGCCAACATCCTGCAGTCCGTCAGCGTCGTCGATAGTAACGCGCTTACTACCGGCGTGGAGACCGAGCCCACCCTGTTGTTTAGCGCGGAGCATGAACAACCGGAGGAACGACTTTTTCGCCTCACCGGTGTAGTCGCTCCCCAGTACCGTCGTGACACCGGCCTCTGGGAGCACGCGAACCTTCGGTTCTGACGTCGCCTCCGGTATCTGTACGGTCACGAAGTCAGGGTCTGTCCCAGTAGCGGGTTCGAGGAGCTTTGCCCACGCCAGCGCGATGCGGCTGTACTCCCGCGGGAGAAACAACCGGCAGACGTACGACGACTCGGAATGCCGGCCGACGACGCGGTCAATACAAACGACATCGTTGTCGGGGTTTTGGATCCACTCGAAGCCGCACTCGAAGACGCGGAAATCCTCGTCGCCGAAGCTGTCATCGACAGCGTTCTTCGTTTGGTCGGTACTCCGTGAGCGGTATTCGCTGACGTACGCAGGGGCGCCATAGTCCGTCGTCGTCTCTAGATGCGAGGAGTACTCTCGAAGCACTGCCAACGACGGATTGTACGTAATGTGGTCAGCCTTCACTGGGTCAGGATAGTCCGTGATTGTGGGTCTATCGTAAGAGGATCCCATGCTACGGCACTGTAGGAAAAAGGTTAATAAATTTGTGGTCTATGATTTCATTTGCACTCGCGATATTTTCGTAGACCACCGTAAGAGAAACATGGCGTTACGAGATATGTTACATCTTTTTCAGACATCTGAAGGTAAGTGTTCTGAGGACGCTGTCAATGTCGTGTTTCTCGCGTAATTCCGTGAATACACCGGAAGGCGTCTGTTATCATTGTCCACGTCCTCCTGCCGTCGGCTTCACCATAGAGAATTGGATCTTATGTTGGGGAGAATATTAGATAAATGCAATTATATTTCATATCCCTCGGTCTTGGAAATATTCTTCTTCTGGGAGATCTATGTTCGCATCACCTTTCATCCCCTTGCCAAGGTTCTTCGAAATCTTGGTGAGCTGTTCAGGGTCGTTCCAGTGATTCGTTGCCTCGACGACCGCCTTAGCCATCGCGGACGGGTTCTCCGCACCGAAGATACCGCTGCCAACGAAAATTCCATCGCATTCGTGGTACATCATGAGCGCGGCGTCGGCTGGTGTCGCGATGCCACCTGCCGCGAAATTCACGACCGGCAGTCGACCACGGTCGGCGGTCTCGTGGACTAGTTCCATAGGCGCCTCAATCTCACGGGCGTAGGCTTCACGCTCTTCGTGGGTCATTCCTTCCAATTTGCGGATCGAACCCTTAATCTGGCGCTGATGGTGAACGGCCTGGTTGACGTTACCAGTGCCTGCTTCGCCCTTAGTGCGAATCATCGCCGCGCCCTCCTCGATGCGCCGGAGCGCCTCACCGAGGTTGCGCGCGCCACAGACAAACGGCACCGTAAAGTCGCGCTTGTCGATATGGTAGGCGTCATCAGCGGGAGTGAGTACCTCGCTCTCGTCAACCATGTCCACACCAACGGCCTCGAGGATCTGGGCTTCCTTTCTGTGGCCGATACGAGCCTTGCCCATCACTGGAATCGATACTTCGTTGACGATCTCTTCAACGTCTGCGGGGTCAGCCATCCGGGCAACACCGCCACGTTTGCGGATGTCTGCCGGTACTGCTTCTAGTGCCATGACAGCGACCGCACCAGCGTCCTCGGCGATCCGAGCCTGCTCTGGATTGATGACATCCATAATGACACCGCCTTTTTGCATCTGTGCAAAGCCACGTTTGATGAGGTCAGTTCCATATTGGAGACTCTCCAAGTCACTTGCCATTTGCTTCTTCTAATGTATAGATAGATGCTCCATATACTTTTTTTGTATATAGGTTCGAAAATCAAACCTGGAAGAACTACCTCCGAAGGCCGAATGAATCGACTTGGAGTATTCTTCTCAACTACCAGCTATCTACTACTTGCACTGCTTAATTGAACAGCATTCTCAGAAAAACCGTGTGTACTGATACCATTCCCACTACATTCGACCTAGTCGTCGTGAACACCGATGATGAGGTTGTGGTGATTGATCTTCGTACGGACGTGTGGAACGATATCCACAAAAATTTATTTTGTTTTACTCACTTCTCTGGTGAGTAGAGCTAACAATAACCGTTTCCAACAGTAGTAATCGTGAGTATCTCGGTTTTCTCACGATGAGTACTGGCTATTGATCGGTCTTTGCAATGAGCTCTACTTCGACATCGGCTTCTGGACGAGCTAGAGAAACAATAAACGCACTCCGTGCAGGATACGGTTCAGGCATATATTCAGAGTAAACCTCATTGAACCCTTCAAAGTGATCAGTGTCTGTAAGAAGCACAGTCGCCTTCACTACATTATCTAGTGAAGAGTTGGACTCTTCAAGAACAGAAGATAGGTTCTCCATGACTTGTTCGGTTTGTTCTTTAATACCTCCCTCGACGTACGTGCCGTCTGATTCTCTCGGAAGCTGGCCCGATGTAAATACGAGGTCGTCCTCTACAATTGCTTGGGAAAGTGGGGAACTACTAGGTGCAACTTCGCTAGCCTGGATTTGTCTCATGCTACATCAAGATATGAACAGTCCTTATACAAATAGATTTCCATAAGTAGGCAGGGTTCAGATAAGGTCGGAGGTCGAGGCAGACGTAGTTTCTTGGTGTCTATGCCAGAAACTCGCCGCCTCACCGACTGTAGCGGCTTCCCCGAGTTAGGATTTGTGGAGCGAGAGGTGACATCCGAGCCGGCGATAAAGCTCGGTATCCGCTCCACTTGGCGGGGTTGTCGCTGTCAGATACCGTCTTGGTCCTCGAAAGTGGGTGTCAACCGCTGTCGATCTACCAGACAGTGGTTCAGGCTAACGACCAGCGCCACTAGCTTTCCGCCACAGTCACTCCCGACACGAACCGCCTACTACACGTCCGACTCTTTCCGATCAGAACCCAAGCGGTAACCGAAATGTTCCTTTCGGAAATCAAGAGAACCATCTCGTTGAAGACGCCTCTTTCTGGTTGATGGAGCGCCGTGGTTGCAGGCGGACTGTCAACGTCGTGGGCTCCGACTCCAGTATGTCACCCACGGGAATGGGAATGTCGCCGAACACGTATTTAAATAACGGAAATGCCGAACAAACGTATTTGCCAACCACTTCAGACATGCCCAGCCAGAAACCACTGAAACCTGGCTCCGATCATTTTCTGCCTGCTGGATTCAGCTAATCTGAACAATTCCCCTCCCAAATCTGATAACAGTCGAAGAAATAGCTTGACGTTACTCTAGCGAGTCAGGTCTTCAACCCATGCCCTGTGAGCGGCATCACAACGTCCGCGTCCGGCTCAAGACTCCCCTGTTCTCGGTATTCCTGCAGTGCTGCAGGAGCGATCGCCGATGTAGGTTCCACGTAGAATCCGTTCGCATGCAGCCGGTCCAACTCGGCTTCGACTGTATCTTCTGTAATCGCAATGGCATCCCCGTTTGTCGCAGCTATCGCGTCGAGGAGTTGCTGTTTCCGTGTCGGCTCTCGTATGTGGACGCCATCTGCAACATCGTTCTCACTCGTGGGGACTGTGTGGAGTTCACTCGCTATCGGTGCATATCCCGCCGCTTGCGCGCCGAGCAGACGGGGGACCGAATCAATCCACCCTGCTTCAGACAACGCCTTGAATCCACGGTACACTCCGAGGAAGAGCGTCCCGTGGCCGAGTGGCATCACGACCGCATCGGGAACATTCCAGTCACGTTGGAGTGCAACTTCGTACGCGAACGTCGCCGTCCCAGCAAAGAACGCTGGACTCCACGAATGACTCGCGTACCATGCATCGCCCGATTCGACAGCCTCGATGCATGCATCGGTTGCGGCTTGGCGTTCGCCTTCGATTCGAATCGGTGTTGCACCGACCCGTTCGATTCCCCGGAGCTTTCCCTCTCTTACAGAGGCCGGAACGTAAATCTCTGCGTCGAGTCCAGCGCGAGCCGCGTAGGTTGCGATGGCAGCCCCTCCGTTCCCCGATGAATCCTCGACGACTCGATCTGCGCCGCACGCAAGTGCATGGCTGATCGTGGTGGTTGCCCCCCGATCTTTGAAGCTACCTGTTGGCGAGACATATTCGAGTTTAAACTGAGCATCCCATGTCGATGATGAAACCAGCGGCGTCATTCCTTCGCCGAGAGAGACACCTTTCTCAACCGGAATGAACATATCGAACGACCAGAGTCCATCTCGCGTATCAAACTGAGCTGGGTCTGGCCGGTCGGTTGTCGGAAGCGGTTGCTCAGCAAAGTCAAGTACACCGCCGCATTCGCACCGCCATCGGTCTGCATATGTCTGCCCACAAGAGGAACAGACAAGCTCTGGTCGAACCATACATTTGCTCAGTCAGCCGCACCTAAGTAAGCATCGGTTCGATAGGTAGTGACACGTTTGACTGAATACGTGGTCCAGGATGACGGCCCTATACCCAAGTGCGTGCGCGAAGATATGATACTATATGTCGATCGAACCGCTAGTTCTACGAACTGCTCACTCCTTCAATTCCTTAACTAAGAGCTGACCTCTTCAGGAGATTTGAAAACATCGTCAAGGCGCTGTACTGCGATGCCAACAATAGTTCGGATGCGTGTTTTTTGTAGGTTCAAATCACTATAGTAACATCCGAGTTCCTGTAGTGTCTCCTCGCTTCCTCGGTATCCGTAGGTATTCTGTGAAAGTCGGCCTTCAGGACATCGAGTTGTCGCGATAATTGGCGTGTTATTTTCGGTTATAGTTCTTAGTACAGAGATGAGTCACGGAGGGATGTGTCCGGCACCTAGTGTTGCGAGACAGAGCGCATCGCTTTCCTCAGCGGAAGCGAGCTGTTCTGGAGGCATATCTGCGGTCACAACGGCTGCATGTACGTTGTCATACACCCCATTCTGAATTTGTCGGTAGATCAATGGATACTGTCTCAAACCCATGTTTCGTACGATAAGCTGTTACGTGACGTACTCGCCGAAATACTGACCTACCGATTTGCTATAGCCATCGGCAGATGGTGTCCTGGTGGCAGCGAAGTAACCGACACTGTATCTCTATGAAATTCGCCGAACACTAGTGTGATGGTCAGTGCGTATCTTCGGTGAGCTGACTTCCGAGAGCCTGTTAGCTTCAAACCTTCAACTGGTTTCGCATAGGAGTTTTACTGAGTCTATTCGTTGCTGTTAGCGGACCTTCCCTCTCGCCTGCACCTCCCATAACTCTTCGACCTGGTCGTCTCGAACGCCAATGATGAGGTCGTGGAGGTTGATCGTCGTGCAGACGTGGGGGACGATGAACTCCAGCCGGTCGCCCACTGCGAACGACTCGTCCGAGTTGCTGGTGTCGATCCACCCGTGTTCCTCACTGGCGTTGGCGTATTCGATATCGTCCCGATTCTTCGGGACCGGCATCTGTGGTTTGTCCAGGGAGAACGTCTTGCTACCTCCGTCGACGACGAGTCGGTCGTCGTCCGGCACGGAGATGACCGTAGTGACAATCGTCGCGGCGCAGTCGTCCTTCGATACTTCCCACGGGCGGAGTTCGAGTTCGCCAACGTCGTTGAAGGGATACATCCCCGGGTTGATCTCGGTGACCACCGGATGCTTGCCACTGTACCTCGACGTCGCCGTCCCGCCGACCTTCACCTCGTCGACGGGGATTCCAGCGGCCTCGATGTCGTCGACCACGTCCTCGCCGAGTTCCATCGCCTCCCAGCACAGTTCGTCGAACTCCGATTCGGTCTCCGCTTCGGCCTTCACGTGGGACTCGTACGCGAGGATGCCGTCGAACGAGAGGTTGGCCGCTTCGTCGATCCGTTCCGCAAGAGCGACGGCCTCCGGACCGGGAGCGACGCCAGTCCTGTGCAATCCCACGTCGACCTCGAGTATGACGTCGGCCGTTATCTCGTGGGCTTGAGCGGCGTCCTGAAGCAGGTCTATCGTCGCCGCAGAGTCAACCGTCGTTGCCAATTTCTCGACCTTCTGTGAGAGCCAGCAGAACCGGTCGAGTTTCCGCTCGCCGACGACCTGATAGGAGAGGTAGATATCGTCGATCCCGTTTCGCGCCATTGTCTCCACCTCGCCCAGCGTCTGACAACAGATTCCACCACCGTCGGTCATTTCATCCTCAAGCGCCGCGAGTTCGGCGTTCTTGTGCGTCTTGATGTGTGAACGGAGCGTCACGTCATTCTCATCGGCAACTGCCGCGTACTCTTCGATGTTACGCTCCATTGCATCGATGTCGACGAGCAATGCCGGGGTTTCGAGGTCCTCAACTGGTTGATACAGCGTCGGAGCCATCTTGTCCGTAGTCCAACTGGACATATCCCAGGATAGTTCTCTGGAGATGATAAAGGTTGTCAACACGGGTGAACGCAGATTTTCTCCGGTGATGACGCTTAGACAGTACACCCTGATCCATGCGAGTGCCGTAGGGAAGGCGGTTCTGGCGGAGAATCCGATGGAATACGTCCACGACATTATTGAAGGGCTACGGAGACACACGCAGAACACACTCACCGACCGTAAGACGCTCCTTGAGGAACTGAAGAAAATCAGGGAATGGGGATATGCGACGACCGATGGGGAGAGCAGAGACGGGATTCAGGCAGCTGCACGGGTGGTCCAGGGGTCGAACCAGGGCGCCCTCGGTTCGATATCGATCTACGGACCAACGTATAACTTCCCATCATACGAGATAGTAGCCGAGACTCTGTTACCGGCAGTTGATGAACTTGAGGAGGAGATCCGAAGTCGGTGGAAAAAGGAATTGTAGCGTCGCCGTTCGTCAGTCGAACTTAGTGGTGGACTCGGCAATGGACTCAACGGCGGACTCGGCACCTCTGGGGCCCCCAGACACCCGAGCTGAAGTCGATTGCACCATTCCACTTAGCAACAGGCATCGTTACCGCGAGGTCGCCGCTGATGTTCGTCATCATCCGCATTCGGTCTAAGATAGGATCAACGCCCACAACGAATCCGATGGCTTCGAGCGGGAGCCTGAGTTGTGTCAGCACAAACGATACATGAGAAGCTCGACCCAGGCACGCCGGCCGTGCCGATGCTCGCCAGCACCGCCACCGTGACGACAGTGAACTGCTCGACGATGCCGATCTGAACACCGACTAAGTTAGCTGCGAAAATAGCGGCGACGCTCTGGTACAGGGCGGTCCCATCCATATTAATAGTCGCGCCGAGTGGGAGAGAAAAGCTGTACACCTCTTCTTCCACTTGCAAGTTCTCATCAGCGTTCGACATCGACACTGGGAGTGTCCCACTGGAGGAGCGAATGCTGAGCGCCGTAATGAGCGCGTCGCGGATACCGCGGAGGAAACTCGTTGGTGATTGACCGACGAGCAGCACGATAATGCCGCCGAGGTGGACCACCGCCATGTGGAGGGTCACACCGACCGCTAGCGTGAGAATGAGCAAGGCAAACGGCACGATAGCATCTATGCCTGCCTCCCCGAATACGCCTGCCATCAGCGCGAATACGCCGATCACCCCGTACTCCATCACACCCCAGACGACCTTGAACATTGCCTCGGCCCCTGCCTCCGCGAGGTCGTAGAAGATCTCGATACCGTTGCGGATATCTTCACTGTTAGTCCTCTGCTCGACGAGCGCGAGCGCGAGGCCAAATATAATCGCGAAAAAGATGGTTGGAAGCACATCGCCGTTCGCCATCGCGCCGATGGGGTTCTCCGGGACGATGCCGAGAAACACCTCAACGATGCTAGGGGCCTCAGAGGTTTGAGCCTCTGCCTCACCGCTAAGTTCGATTCCAGTGCCTGGATTGATGAAGTTCGCGGCCGCCAATCCAATTGCGACAGCGAAGGCGGACGAGATCGCGTACAGTAGGACGACCTGCCCGCCGATTTTCCCGAGGTGGCTCGGGGATAGCCGTCTGGCCCCCATTACCAGAGTAAACACGACGAGGGGGATGATGAGTATACTCAATAATCTAATAAAAAGATCTCCGAGTGGCTGGAGCCGTGTCGCCAGCTGACCGACAAACAGCCCAACCAGTGAGCCGAGGACAAAGGCTATTCCAATCCGATATTCGATCGGGATTGACCGATACTGCTGCCAGGTATTGCTTACCACACTCATGCTCCATCCCAATGTTTCCCTGGACTCCCATAAACCCTATAGTAATGAAAGTCCATGAGGGACTTCTTCTCTGAGCCCGAATATTTCTCGTTGGGACGGAAGGTTTTCGTATTTATCGAATTTTATATTGGATATGACTGCTATAGTGTAATTCTCTCCGTTAGGATCGCTACCTTCTGTGCTCTCGCCTTTTCCGAATATTCCAAATAAGCCATAACCGCTTCCACATACCGAATTTTAAGTAGGGGCCTGCACATCTTTCGTCTAGCCCTCAAAAGCCATCAAAGACCCCATGGTGTATGTGCCAGGAAAAGATATCCTGGTTAGTAAGCTCCCGATCTTCCCGGCGATAGCGTAGTATTACAGGTTTCTCTATCGAGTCATGATTACGCCAGCATGACGGATACCCTCTCAGTACTGCACTATTCCGGATAATACGAATACTATATTAGATTTCATTCGGCAAGGTGGAACAAGCCCATGAGCAAGACGTATTCTTTCCAAACTGACCCAACTAGATAAGGAGTGTTACAACCATACTACTGTAATGACATCCGGGTTTCTAGGCAAAAAGTATTACAACCGTACTGCTGTAATCGCCCAGATTCGCAATGTACAACTCGGAGTCAACGCCCCATCGACTCTCTGGATATATCTGAGTAGGTCTACTGATCTGCCCATTGGGATGTGCGTTTTTCAGTGCTCATAGTCCAGACTGTACCCCACCGGTATTTAAAATTTGTATTTGTCGAATAGAAAGATCCAGCGAGCTACTGATTTCTAAGAGCCATAGTGGGGGAACCAGCTGTAGAAGAGCCTGGTTCAGTATCTGAGCAAGCCGAACCAGACTTCGACATGAGACTGTCCCCCCACGTCTCACGACGTAATTCGCAGAGATCGGGGTCATCGAAAGCCCAGTTGGACCAGGGCCCACAATTCACAAACCGTGATCCGAATCAACGGCCAGCAGTTCTGGCTGTAAACTGCTGTGGATCTAAAAGCGAACGAATTCTTGCTTCTACGGCTATCTACGTCAACTATAACGTCAAAGTGTGAGTTCTAATTCAAACTCATTGACGATCTCCTTGACTGCACGTGGTAGGTCCTCACGGAACGTTTCCCCTGTCATCGAGTGTTTTGGGCCAGAAACAGAGAAGGCTCCAATAACGTTTCCAGCAGTGTCTTTAGCTGGGACTCCAACTGCTCGAACGCCCTGAATATTCTCACAGTCATTAAGTGCAAACCCGTTCTGACGGATTTCCTTTAGTTCGTCCAGAAGCGGTTCAATATTGGTAATCGTCTTCTCTGTCCGTGCTTCTAGTCCTTGTGCTGTAAGTCTTTCTCGGGCAATGGGTTCGGGTAACTCGGCTAAAATCGCTTTTCCAGTTGCGAGACAATGGAGGGGTGCGTGTTGTCCCGGTTCTTCATGCTCCCAAGATGGCTGGCTACCAGAGAACTTGTGCACGAATATACATTTTCCATGTTCTTCCGTCACAAATTCTGCACGGTACCCTGTTTCCTCGACCAGTTTCTTAGTGTATTCTTCTGCCAGTTCACGAGCTTCTGTTCTGTGTTGTGTATATCTCCCCATTTCAAGGAAGCGAAGCCCAAGATGGTATATATCCCCTTCTTTTACCACCATCTCTTTCTCTTCAAGGGTTTTCAGATATCCATGGATGGTGCTTGGTGCTAAATCAAAGGCGTCTGCAAGCTCTGTAACGCGGGCTCCATCAACTCTCTGGATATGTCTGAGTAGGTCTATCGACCGACCGACAGTTTTGAGTGTGCGTTTTTCAGTGCCCATAGTCCATACTGTGCTCCATAGGCATTTAAAGTTCTCATTTGCCAAATAGAGGATGTCAAAGTTAGAGGATTGCATTGTGAAGAGCTGCGAAGGCTTTGACCCAGTGATCTACTGGTTTCCAGGAGCTATAGTGGGGAACCAGCTGTAGAAGAGCCTGGTTCGGTATTTAAGCAGGCCAAACCAGGCTTCGACGAGAAATCCTCAGCAGGCACTTCGTTGCGGCGTATGAGGGGTATCAGTTTATCTACGCCCATGTTGGCCAGGACGAGGACTATGCTGTCAAGGATGTCAACGATGCCCTTCTCGAGGCAGCCCAGCAGTTACACGGGCTTATCGGTGGGGGTGCGGATGCACCCGGCCACCAGCAACTACTTGATGACACTATCCGCAGGTGTTAGATGGTCGGCGATTCATACTTGCAGGTCCTCGGTGGCGGGCTCGTGTGGGTCAACTTCAGACATCTTCCGCCCGACACACCGCCGCAAGTGGTCGGACATACACGTCACGAGCGGGTGACACAGAAGAGGACGCTCATCTGTGAGAATGTTATCCGTAGAGCCGTTGGGTCGCCGGGAGGCGAAGCAGTCGTCGTGGAAATATCCGACTGGACTACTGTCCTGCGCCGGAAGTCGGACGGAAGTGTGAAAGAAACGTCACCCGTGAGTGAACGTGGCGAGTGAACGACGACGTCCTACTCGCCAAGTTCGAACTCGATACTTTCGACGTCTCCTTTTGAGGATCGATCGGTAATGTAGATAGGTCCGATCGCACCCGTGTGGTCAACGTGAGTCCCGCCACATGGACACAGGTCGAAAGTGTCGATTTCGACGACCCGGAGTGGGTCAACGCTGTCCGGAATCTGGTCAAATTGTGTGCGCCCCTCCGGTGTTTCGGCTTCGACTTCAGTCCGTTGGCGTTCGGCTTTCGTGACTTGGAAGTCCGCATCGACGATACGGTTGGATTCCCGTTCAATGGTCGCTACGTCCGTGGCATCGAAGTCCGCGGGTTCGAAGTCGATGTGGGAGCGGTCGACGTGTACCTGATTGCCGACCGTGGCAGCGTCAAACATGTCTAAGACGACTTTAGAGACGACGTGTTGGGCAGTGTGCATCCGTCGAAGGCGCTCCCGGCGCTGGGCATCTATCTCGCCGGTGATGCAGGTCCCGGAGTCAGGAACTGTCCCCTCAATGGCCTCAACATAGTGGCGCACGTCGCCGTGATTCTTGCGCACGTCTCGAATCGTCGCTGAGCCTCCGTCCCACGAGAGCTGGCCGCGGTCAGCCGGCTGGCCACCACCTTCCGGATAAAAGTACGTCCCGTCCAGTACTAGGTACTCCTGTGTCGCCTCTGTGACTGTCGCCTGGAACGAGGTAACATCGTCTGCATCCGGGAGATATCGGAGTTCGGTCATACTACTCAATAGGGCTGCTCGGCAAAAAACTCCTTGGTTGTGTCGAAGACATCCTCAACCACAGGGGGGATATTACCCGAAAATATTCCTCGCGAGAGTCGATATCGACTGTGGAGTGTGTCACGGTTGTCGTCGGGGAGGACGTACTCAATCTCGGTGCGTCCATCAACGGTTGCCAGCGACACGTACTCGTCGTGGAAGGTCGCACACCGCTTGTCGTAGACAACCGTTGGCTTCGAGAGATGTGGCTTGCCCGCGTTGCCCTTCGAGTGGGATACTGTTGCCCAGCCACGTGCGCAGTTCCTCGACGACCTCCAAGTTCGCACCGTCCTTGACTCGGGAGACAAACCAGCCGTCGTTCGCGTCGATACGGTCGAACAGCCAGAAGTCGTAGGATCCGAGGTCAAGCAAGATGAGTGCATCAGCTACCCACTCGCCGGTGGGTAGCTGGCTCCGCTCTTGGGTTTTCGCGTCGGTTGTCCGGAACCGTGTCGGGAGACCAGTTGAGAGGGACTCGATGAGATGGAGTTTTAGCCCGGCCTGGTCGCCACCGGTTGCTGCGTAGACATCAGCAGCGTCCTGGTACAGCGAGACGATGGTCGCGTCGGCGATGAGGACGTCTTGAAAGCGTTCGAGGCGTCCGTTCAAGTCGGCTCGTCCGGTCTCGAGATTCTCGATGGCGTCATCGAGAATCTCTCGAAGGAGCGCAACGAACGCCGGTTCGAACCAGTCGTAGAACGTTGCGTAGGAGAGTTCGTCACAGTCAGCCATTTCGACGTAGCGTTCGAGAATGCCTGGATCGAGCGATCTGATCCAGCAGCGAAACCAAAGGAAGTGTGTAGAACAGCGCAACCACGTCGAACTTCCGCTCTCGCTCAACCAGTGACGTTGCGCGAGCGCGCTCGCGCAACTCATCGGAGAGAAACGCTCTTTGAATCCGGCCAACGATTACTGAATCCGGTGGGCTGTATGGCATAACACCCACCGGGTTTCTGACACCAGTAGTTCCAGCGATATCTAATCAACAAACAGCGGTTGGTCATTGCGTTAAACTAGAACGCATAGCCCCGGCATAGACTCACCCTGCAGTCATACAGGCGGATCGCCACCTAAATGATCTGGCGATCCGTCCGATAGCACTCGAACAACTTACTCTTCTCCAGCACCTCAGCCAACGCGAGAAGATTCAGGTTATCGGCTCCAATAGGAGCCAACCTTCCCGTCCGTTTCGCGAAGTCAACGGTACCTGTACAATCCGCGACATCCCGATGGGGCGCTTGGGATAGAGCACCGAGTCGAGGAGCATAGTGAGGTCGTGCATTTCAGGCCACCGATATCAGACGAGACGGACAACCACCAGACGCAAGTTGAGCGGACGGACGATATTGTCAGGGACAACCGTCTCCGGCATGTCCGCGATTGAGGCCGCGTTCACGGAGAGCACATGGGGTTCCTCGCACTGTCCCTCCAGCTTGTCAAAGCGATTACCAACTAGATATAGTTAACTTTAAGTGCATGCATAATGGCTCTCTTCCTGTGTCACAGACACATGGCTGGTAATAGCATGCGCAGATCGTGGCAGAAGTATCGTTCCGTTCCCATCATCTATCGGATCGGCGTAGCGTTCATTCTCGGATCGGTTTTAGGACTAATAGTCGGCGAACCGGCGACCCGTCTTGAGCCACTCGGCACTCTTTTTGTCCGACTTCTCACGATGATTATCATACCCATTGTGTTCTTCACTCTGCTGATGGGGGCACGGCGGCTCTCTCCTTCGAGTCTCGGGAAAATCGGTGCTCAAACTGTATTTCTATATATTATTACGACCGGTGTAGCAATCGGATTTGGACTATTAGTTGGGAATTTGATAAATCCTGGAACCGGCCTCGAACTGGCCGATACAAATGTTGAGCCTGAAGAAGCACCCAGTATGCTTGAAGTCTTCCTGAACATCGTCCCGGAGAATCCGGTGGGTTCGATGGCCGAGGGGAGTGTCCTCCCAACGATCTTTTTCACTATCGTGTTCGGTCTGGCGCTGACATACCTTCTAGACGAATACGATGCCGGGACAACCGTTCACGAGGGCGCTCAGACGGTGTTCAACATCGCCGAGACCGGTGCGGAGGCGATGTTCAAAATTGTCTGGGGCGTCATGGAGTATGGCGTTATCGGGGTATTCGCATTGATGGCAGCGACATTTGGGCAAGCAGGCGTCAGTGCCATCGTGCCGTACGCAAAACTGATTGGAGCGGTTGCCCTCGCAGTTGGACTCCACATCGGAGTCACGTACCTCTTAATTATACAGGTTGGGCTACTCCGGAGATCGCCGATAGACTTCCTGCGAGGAGCTAAGGATGCGATGGTGACTGCCTTGAGTATCCGTTCGAGTAGCGGAACGCTTCCAGTTACCATGGAAGACGCTGACAAGAACTTCGGCGTCAACGAGGAAGTTTACAGCTTCTCACTGCCACTCGGGGCGACAATTAACATGGACGGGACAGCGATGTACCAGGGCATTGCAGCTATTTTTGCTGCCAACATGGTGGGACAGACGCTTACCCTCGGAGAGCAACTGACTGTCCTTGTGACAGCCCTCCTCGCAAGCGTTGGAACCGCTGGCGTTCCTGGGAGTGGGTTAATCATGCTAACCTTAGTTCTCACCCAACTCGGACTCCCGCTTGAGGTCGTTGGTATGGTGGCAGGTGTCGATCCGATACTAGATCGGATGCGGACGATGAACAACGTGACTGGTGACCTCGCGGTGACGACCCTCATTGCCGACTGGAACGGCAAGATAGACCTCACGGGAACCGTCTGGGAGGTGACAGATAAGGTGAGTTCGGTTACGAGCACCGACTGAGTCATCAATTGTTCCGATTTAATGACTCGGATAGTCGCATAGGGCGGTGTTCAGATAAGGATGAAGAGTGAGGCGGAACGATCGTTGAGTGGTCAATGCTCGAAATCGCCCGCCTCAACGGAGGTAGAGACTGCTTCGAGTTAGATTTTGTGGAGCGAGAGGCGACACCCATCGTCGTTCTCGACGCAGCTCGTCGCCCCAAGCGCCCGGTAATCTGGATCCAGCGACTGGACCTCCGCGTACCCGAGGTCCATCAGGACGGCCCACAGCTGGCCGTACGCGTCGCCATCCGGGACGACAAGGTCGATATCTTTCGTCGCCCCCTTGAGGTCGCGCAGCGACATCGCGCCACCACCGATCAAGTAGACTGTGAGCGGTGCAGATAGGCCATCCCCGATCCGCTGGAATTCGTTCTCGATGTACTCGCGGCCGAATGTTGGTCTCATTGTGGTAGTGGCAGCTCGTAGTCAGCCGCCAGCTCCTGGAACTCGTTCCATGCCGGGAGACGGTCGTCGTCGACATCGCCGTGCGTCTCGAGGTAGCGGAGCGAGGCGTCGATTTCGGCTTCGAGGCCATACTTCGCCGCCTGCTCTCGGAGGTCCGTCTCGTCGACGTCGACGTGACTGAGCAGGAGGAGACAGTACGAGCGGTGGCGGCTGCCGTCGTCGATGAGCAGCGTGTGACAGCAGAGCTCTGCCGGCGAGACTGCGTCGAGGTCCTCGGAGTAAACGTAGTAGCGGTGGCCGGTGAGCAGGAACTGGAGGTCGAAGGCTGCGAATCGAGCGAGGCTGGTTTCGTGGAACGCCTCCGCATCGATTTCCGTCTCGGTCTGGGCGAGGAATTCGTCGTAGTCCTCCCAGAGAATCGTCCCCTTCGGGGCGACGGCTTCGAGGCGTAGGAGATATGTAGGTACTGTGAGTCGCGTATTTTCGACCACGGTCCTCTCTGTGTCCGCGATTGTGACGATATTGAGTCAGTGAGCGAGCGGCCCTCAACGAGAGAGCACACTGCGGAAACGCCGTGGACAGATGGTGGCCATGGGATCTCCTCCGAATCGGTCCGCGGAGTCGACTGTCGACAGACTGATCGAGCGGTATACGAGTTAGTAGCGGTACGTTGCTTACAACCGCGTGCTGTGTGCAGTGTGTTAAGTTAGGTTGATAGCTGAGAGCTCATGCCCGGTCTGCTTGGTCGGGGACATGGTCACTCGTGGACGTCAACTGTCTCGTCCCCAATGCTCTCCTGGGAGGTCTCTCCAGGGATCTCGGTTCCTTCCATGATCTTGACTCGGCGTTCCTTGCTGGTCACGCCGCTCCGGCCACTCTTGGTCTTGTCAACCTTGATCCGGTCCTTCGTAAGGTCCTTCATGGCGCCGATCGTTCGGGAGACGAGTTTCTTCGCGTAGGCATCGTCAACGGCACCACGACCGAGTTCACGGCGGATCCAGTGCTTCATCTCACTGGCGTCGATGTACGCTCGGACACCCTTGCAGCCGTTCTTCCACGGGTTGTCAACTTCGCTATCACGTGCCTGCCAGAGTCTCGCTGCGAGGTAGTCTCCTTTCGTCTTGGCCGTCCGATCGAGCATCTCGTCGTCCATCTGAGCCAGCTGCTGGATCGGGAGGAGATCAGCGTGTGCCAGGTTCGTCGATCCCCCTCGAGCAAGCGGGTCCTCGCTTTCGGGTAGGCGGTAGTACTCGCCACTGTCCTTCTGAATCTTCTCGAGTCGGCCTTCCTTGATTGGGAGGTCGAACTCGATGACAATCTCCGCGGGCAGATGCGCGCCCTTCTCGAGTTCGCGGGCCATCAATTCGTTCAGCCGATTGTCGTTAAGATCGGTCGCAGCATCGAAACGGGCGTGCTTCCGATCTTGTTCATCGGCGACCTCGTCCAGTTGCTCCTCGAGCTTGGAGATCCGGTTGTCCTTCTGCTTGATGACGTCCTGTTGCTCCTCGACAATCGCCTCGAGTTCGTCGACGCGCTCGCGTAGCTGCTGTAGTTCGGCGGCAAGTTGTTCGTTCGTCGGTGCGGTTGTCGTGTCCGGGTGGATTGACATTCTGTGTTCGAATTCCTGCGATTAGTTTTCTCGCGATGCTTCTACGAAATGCAGACTCGCCTCTCGAGGGGGAGTGGTAAGCCGCGCAAGACAGAGCCGCAGCTCCTCGAGAGGCGAACCTTTATGACGATCTAGGTCGCAGAATTGAGTAGCCAACTTAGGGGGTGCGGTTCCCCCTTCTCCTGCGACCCACACCGATAAGCTGTGGATGTGTTCTTCCTATCGTGTTGCCTAACCGGTAGACGTGGATGGTACTTAAAACCGGCCGTCACGTCAGACGAATCTCCCATCGTGATCCACCCGCTACAGACCGCTGCTGAGTTCCACCATGTGGATCGTAGCTGCCCGTAGCGGAGATTTCCTTGGGACACTCGTCTCAGCGCGTCGCCACTCCCACGCAGTCGTCTCGAGTTTGCACCCAAAGCGGTTGGCTCGAAGGACCGGCGACGCCGCCGCCGGCGGCCTTGAACTGACTCGCGGGACACGTAACCGTCGTCGTGTACTCCGATTCGTCCGGCTGGGCCATCTCTCGGAGTGAGTTCGAATCCGAGAGTGGAACGTAGTCGATGCACGACGACGCCATGATGGTGAGTTCGTCCTCGCTGTCACGAAGCGTGAGCGTCTGGGTCTCGGGGTTGTCGATTCCGACGAGTCCGCGGTCGAACGTGTCGTGCTCGATGGTGATCGTGACCGCCTCGTGGTTGGTCTCGTACTCGACCGGGATGGAGATGCCGCCCGCGAGGACGTGTGCCCCATCGACGATCTAGGCCTCGATAGCGTCGGCTTCGAAGAGCTCATGGAATGCTCAAGGCGTAAGCCGGACAAAGACTTTCTCACGGTCATCCTTATTCGCCCGCTCTGGTGCAGCGAGGCTCTGATGAATCGCCAGAGCCGAGTTAGGCTTTGGCTGGGAGTCGGTCGTCAATCGCCTCGACAATGAGGTCCAAATCGAGGTCACTGCCGTGAGCCCGGCACTGTCTAGTGCGCTCGCAAACGTCGACTGCTTAGCTTATCTCCTCTGAGCACCTCTCTACAGGGATGGGACGGAAGAAGCATATCGTCAACCTCTCTGACGAGGAACGAAGCAAACTTGAGGCGGTTATTTCGACGGGTGAACACAGAGCTGAGGACATCACCCGTGCACGAATCCTTCTAAAGGCTGATGAGGGGCTCACAGATCCCACGATCTGTGAGCACCTCGGCTGTTCGATCTCTACACCGTATCGCACGCGCAAAGCGTACTCCGAGCGAGGGCTTGCGGCGCTACACCGCCGCAAGCCCGACCGCGACTACGAGCCAAAGCTCGATGGTCGTGGTGAGGCCCATTTGGTCGCACTCGCGTGCTCTGACCCACCAGCGGGGCGCTCTCGATGGACGTATCAACTTCTCGCCGATCGGTTGGTCACTCTCGAGGAGATCTCGAGTCGGTCTCCCGAGAGACTGTTCGACAGCGGCTAAAAAAACGATCTGAAACCGCATCGCTCGAACTACTGGCTGATTCCACCAAAACAGAACGCTAAGTTCGTCTACCGCATGGAAGACGTTCTTGCGCTCTACCATGAACCGTACGACGAAGACCGCCCAGTCATCTGCTTCGACGAATCTAGCAAAACGCTCCACAAGCATGTACGCGACCCGCTCCCGGTGCGACCGGGAGCGGTCGCATGCGAAGACACCCACTACGAACGTAACGGTAAGCGAAAAATCCACGTCGTCACCGAACCGCTCACCGGCTGGCGGCACGTCACGGTCACGCCGAGACGACGCAAGCGCGAGTTCGTCGAACAACTGCAAGAGCTTGCGGATGAGCACTACCCGGATGCGACCTGCATCCGGGTAGTGCTCGACAATCTCAGCACGCACAATCCGGCTGCCTTCTACGAGTTTTGTACCCCGAAGGAAGCCCGAGAGTATCTCGACCGATTCGAGTTTCACTTCACTCCGGTTCACGGCAGCTGGCTCAATATGGCGGAAATCGAGCTGAGTGCGCTTCGTACCCAGTGCCTCAACCGACGCATTCCTGACGCGGCGACACTCCGAACGGAGGTCGCCGCGTGGGAACAGCACCGAAACAAGGTTCCATCTGCTATCGAGTGGCAGTTCTCAACGACCGACGCTCGAACCAAACTTCGAACGCTCTATCCCGTCTCGAATGACGCTTGAAGCAACACTAGTTAGCGCGGTTTGAGAAGCGAGCAGGTCGTAAAGCTAGTTTGGCATGTAGCTCGCAGACCTGCTTAGCGAGTGCTACGCGGCGGATTTTGATGAATCTTGGGAGCGTGAGCGGACGGCGACGCCCATCAGGGTGTTCGCCGTCCGCCTCCACGCGACCGGATGTTTGCTTCAGGAGACACAAGCGATTCTTCGCCTGATCGGCGTTGAACGCTCTCATCCGGCGATCTGGAACTGGGTTCGTCGGCTGGCTGACAGCGTGCCAGACCCGCCGACGTCCACGAGAACACAATTCTCGTGCGGCCCATCAGAACGCTTCGCGTTCTGCGGACGGCGCAGCCGTCGCGGGTCGCTATTGATGAAACCGCTGTTAGAATTAACGGTGACCGATCTTGGATGTACGCTGCAATAGGCCTCGACACGAAACTCATCCTCAATGTCGCACTCTTTGGACAGCAAGGCACCGATCCAGCTGCTGTGTTTCTGCATGGACTCGCCGAGAAACACGATCTCTCCGACGCTGAGTTTCTCGTCGATGGTGCTGGCTATCTGACTGCCATCTCTCGATTAGAATTGAGCAGTCACCTCGACTATGTTGATCGAAACCACATCGAAAAGTGGTTTCACACGCTCAAAATGCGGATCGACCGCTTTCATAACTCGTGGGTCGGCAGTCGGGCGAGCGTCAGGGAATGGCTTGAACAGTTCGTACACTACTATAACACACAGCGGCCGAATCAGTCACTCAACGGACAGACGCCAGCGGAGGTGCTAAACTAGACAGTGACGGCTATAGATAGTGATCTCACAGCTGACACCACAACATCACCATCACTCAGTCCTGCGGTTTTCCGTATCTAGACAGTGCCGGAATATCCCAGTTGACCGGACGGGTATATACGCAATGTTTACAGAAGATGAACGTTATAGATCAACCCCTAACATTGGTTTATTTATATTTCCGTGATCTGAGCGTGATTTCCGTCGACGGCCTGCGCGTCCTCTTCTAACAGCGCCACGACGAGATACGGCACGTGGGACTCGAAGTACTCGAGCAGCGTCGCGATCCGCTCGGCGTCGATCGCCTCGAGGGAGTCAAGCAGCATGAACGGCAGCGTCTCGTAGACGTCGTGGACGAGGTACCCCGCGAGCGCGAACACGAGGCCGATTACCTCGCGTTCGCTCTCGCTCAAGTGCGTGATCGTGTCCTCGTAGGCCGCACCGGAGTCGGTGCTCCGCACGATTTTGAGATCGAACGACGACTTCGTAACCTTCCGACGGCCTTCGCGGACCTCCCGCGTGGTGCGATCGATCCAGATCCGGTCGAGATTCTCGTACTCGAGGATCTCGAGGAGGTTCTCCATGTGTTCGTTGAAACTCTCCACGGCGGTCTTCTCGATCTGATCGATCCGCGTTCGAAGGTCCGTCAGTTCGTCGGTGACGTCCTCGCGGCGCTCCTCAAGCGTCGAGCGCTCCTCGAGTCGTTCCTCGATCGACGCGATCTCGTCGTCAATCTCGTCGCGCTCGCGCTCCTTGCGCTCGAGTTCGAACTCGAGCTGGTTGACCTCCTTGTGCTGGTCGAGCACGTCGCTCTGATCGGGTGTCTCGAGGTCGTCGATTTCAGCCTCGAGCTCGTCGATCTCCTCGGTGAGAGCCTCGCGGTCGTCGGTCAGATCGTCGATCCGATCGCGTCGGCGTTCGATCTCGTCCTCGATCGAGTCGAGACGCCGCTGGGCCTGTCGGTACTCAGTTCGATTCTCGTTGATTTTCGACAGCGTTTCCTGGTGCTCCTCGAGTTCGGAACTGATCTCCGAGCGCTCCTCGAGTCGCTCCCGGCGCACGTTCTGCAACTGCTCGACGGTCGAATCGACGTATTCCGCCGCGGGATCAGTTCCGCGGCGGCGTTTTTATATCGGCTCACACTTGAGCCAGTTCTACTGGCGGTTGCGGAAGAAACGTAACAAGCTACTTATTCCAATTCCGACAGCTGAAGCAATATCAACTGACTCGGCAGTAATGAACTGCTTGCGCAATATAGGAGTTCGCGTCCTGGACCGACGTTCACGGCGCCGTGATCCCAGCAGTCCAGAGTACCGCTGAACGAGCGCAGACGATTCGAGGTGAGCAACAGTGAGCGAAACCTACGAACCCCACTGGATCCAGAAACTCCAAACTGGCGAGTATAGAGTCTTAATACGATCAGCAGCGGGCAGAGAAGTCTCCACAAGCTTCCGAACACGGCCCGCCAACGCCTGATCGAATCACCCGGACGCTGTTCGCCCTAGGCCCGAAGGTCCGCCCGATCGTTGAGGCGATCGACGGTCGTAAGCGCAATGATGAGATCGAACTGACGGCGCGGCGTCGGGCCCTCGAGACCGCTGCGGGATCGGTGGCCGTCTACTTCGGCCTCGGCTGTGACCACGAGTGGTGGCTCGCGTACGATCCGGTCGACGGGTACCCAGGTGATTACGACGGCTCGTACCACCTCTGGTCAACCTACCCGACCGGCAGGTGGGACCACCGTCGCTTCCGTCGATCGACCACGAACTCGAGAACGCGTACGGCAAGCATGATCGCGACCGTGAGTGCGAGATTTACAGATCGAAAACGGTGTGTCTCGAGGACGCGCCGAATTTCATTCGACGGGTGGTGTGTAGCGATGGCGAGTAACGGTTGGGATCCCTACGACGTCCTCGAGCGGCCAACACTGGCCGAACAGATCGAGCCCTACCGCATCTATGGCGATACGGAGTTCGCGTTGTCGCTACTGGCCTTCTATTGCCAATATGCCGTCCCGGTCCCGGCGCTCGGAACGGACGGCGATCGCCACACCTTCGAGGTGAGATGCCGACCGGCTGATATCGGTGCGGACTATCACTACTCCAACTGTGTCGAACTCGTTCGAGGCGTTGCTCGGCCTGGAGAACACGTCTGTCAATATCCGCTGTGTAGTGAGACGCCGAGTATGGTAGTACTCGGGTGCGGGGTAAGCGACGATGACTGGCCCGAAGTCTATCCGCCGACTCGAGGAGAGCGACGACGGCGTCCGCGTCGTCACGAAAGACATCTCTGACCTGTATGACTCTCGGCGAACGTCCTCTCGCGAGAGTACCAGGCACTGTTCACCGACACGCCACCGAAGAAGGGCGGCCCCGATCGCGTCCAGGTCGCTAGTGCCGCCCGGATCGATGACGGGGCGCCGTAGCAGATCCACGGGACGAACGGTATCCACGCAGAGGTGCCGCTCGTCGAGTGCAAGCTCACCGACACTGAGCATGCCTACTGTGACGAACATCCGCTGTACCGCGATACTGAGTCGGTCATCGAATTCGAGATCTCGCACCCAGAGGACCTCCGGTCGGCATCACGAACCACGACTGCGGACGCTTCGACTGCCTTGAGGCCGTCATCGAGGACCACGATCGGCGCCACGACATGTTCATGGGGTTGCAGGAACGTCTCGAGAGCGAGCACGTGCGAGCGAATCAGTGCACCTGCATGAGGGAGCTCTCACCAACGTCGACCCCGAGTAAAACCCAGAAGACAGTCACAACGACAGGAAGGCTCGCGAGCATCTGTACGATATGGCAGGGATGCGGAAGGACGCCAATCTGACCGACTTTGAGTCGCTCGCCGGCTTCGAGTACTGGACGCTCTCGAGTGCTCGACGTCCACGAACTAGACCTCAAAATGTGGAATCTGTGTGGTCCAGTGTCGCCGGCTATCCCGAGTGGACCTCCTGCAAGGAGTGTGAACCGTCGGACCGCCGGCGGTGTTCCTGCCGGTCAACCTCGAGCGTCGCGACGGACGGCGTCAAGTCTGCGACCGGTGTGTCGATCGGAAGGCCGGGTGCGATAGCTTCCCACAGTACACAGAAGAGAACGTGGCTACAGCACGTGACGAACGAGCGCAAAACGAAGGTGGTCAACGGAATCTGACCGGAGAATACGAATGAGTCGCCCGTCGATCTCTAAAGAGAAGCGGGTTGTTAGATGTCTTCGTTTTTAGCCGACTTTATCCGCTTCTCTATAAACCGTTCTGGGAACTCATCGAAGTTCTCGATTGCAACCTCGAGTACGATATCGTGTAGTTCCCGGAGTTCGTCGTCGCTGATATCCTGTTTCCGGAGCTCCGGTATCACTTCGATTCCGAGCTGTTTCTCGAAGCGTTTCATTCATTCGAGCAACTACCGAGAAAGTACCTGGCTAGACACGATTCCCAGACAGGGCACGAAAAGCCGCGATGAATGGTTATGAAGTGGGGGTGCGGCAATGACCGTTCTGCCGCATTCTGATCTTAAGTCGTAGGACAGAAATCAGTGACTCCAAAGGATGTTGGCGCAGCATCTATTCCCGAACACACCAGCGCTCGTTGGCACTTCGAACGCTGGTATAGTAGATTCTCGAATCTATCGCGAACGTCATAACGTGTAGTGCACGTAGCAGAGACGTCAGGACGCGGGATGACACACTACGTTTCGAGCGAAAACAGGCCATTCATCGACGTTCCACAAGAGTCCGAGCCGACCCAGCAGCGCGACGAGTGCCGCGTTGCGCGTCGGTGTGCCTCGAGTTCCATTCAGACGTCTTCGTCGCATTCGTTGACGACCCACGGCTCGCCCTCACGGAAGTCGTGATGGGTCACCTCGAACCGGGAATGGGGAACGCTGATCGATAGATGGTCACCGAAGTCGATGATCTCCATGGGCGTCTCAGTGGTCCCCAGAAGATCCCAGCAGGGCGGACGTCGGGGACAATTCCCAACACCATGGGAGAGTTCCTTGAGCTGCCGGCGCGTCAGCTCGACCATCGCGTCCTGGTCGTCGTGGACCTGAACGCGAACCGTCTCAGAATCCGTTTTCCGAAGTAACTCGCGGTCGTGGGGATGCGATTGGCCGTGATTCGTTCGATCTCCATAAGTCTCGCGATGGACGCGCTCCTGCTCGTCAGCAGGTGGTTCGGGTTTCGATGATTACTGGTCTTCGTGGATCTCGACCCGATCGTCGTTCCACTCGACCATCGCCAGTGTCTCGCCGGTATCAGCGTGGACAATCTCGTTGCCCTTGAGGAAGTCGCGATAGCTCATCTCGAACTAGCCGTGAGGAACGTTGATCAGTGTCGGCTGGACAGGACGACGTTGGACCGATCCTCGATTAGTGGTGGGTGTCGCTATAATAGCGCGGATCTCTCGAGAGAGTAAACACCATAGAGGAAAACACTCACTCCATGGCAGAACGACTTTCTATAGGTTCAATCTATGCAGTGACCTCTGTAGCGCTCTTTGCGACCGAGTTGCAACTGTAGAGTAAGCGCCTCAGAGAACCTATCTTCCCGTCACAGCATTATGTTGTTGATCAGAATTACTTAAAGAACGGCTAGGCTGGATTCTTCGCAGGAAACACCCCTATACATTATTTGGGGCTTCTTACTGCCGTTCACGGAGTAGAAACAGTATGGGGGATTTTTACGAACAGGGGTGGGGGAAACACTCGCGGCGCGCACATCACGGTGTAACGCTGGGGGTGGCGCGTTACACCGCAGGA
Organism: Haloterrigena turkmenica DSM 5511; assembly: GCF_000025325.1. Classification (NCBI taxonomy): domain Archaea; kingdom Methanobacteriati; phylum Methanobacteriota; class Halobacteria; order Halobacteriales; family Natrialbaceae; genus Haloterrigena; species Haloterrigena turkmenica. Next base: position 85,834 of record NC_013746.1, read on the forward strand.
ACTCATCCCTTTCAGTGTGCCGCGAGTGTGAGAGATACCACCATATCTATGTATATAAAACTACTCTGAACTAACACCCCGTTGTATGGTCAATCCTATCACTCGAGGACGTTGGTAGCGAAGATTGTAGCAATCCTCAAACCCGAGAATTTAGAAGAACGGCTTACTTTCGTTGCAGACATTCCCCCCCTCAAAGCGTCCATGCAAAGGGCGGGTCAACTGATGTGTGATAGACTAGCAAACAGTCAACTGACCGACCTTCGGTACGATCCCATGATTCCGAAGGTGGGACAAATCCAATCATTGGTCACTCTTGAAGGGGTATTGGCAGGCCCACAATACCCTTTCAACTGAGGCAGTCATAGAACGGTTCTCATACCTACAACACGAATACCCGAATTCGATGAGTAGAAGTGAAGCAGGTAATAGAGTGTCGATCGATTCGGAAACTACATTATCCTCCTTTTTTCATTGCTGAAAAGTCCGACAGAACCTGCTGCCTATCGCGATCCATAGGCGCTTACCGGTCATGTGAGCGAACAGTCAACTTGTCGCCTTCAAACAAGATTCGATAGTGGTCAAAAGTAAAGGAGACAGTGACCAGCTCGGATTTTTGATCCCGGACGAGCTCATCGAGTGCGTCCGGGTCAACGTGATCATATAAGGTGGTTTCGAGTTCGATGGCAAGCTCGGTTGGATCGATACCCGTGACGGTTGCGAGAGCGGAGACTGTGGCGATGCTCGGTGGTGTAGCCGACCAATCGTACGCTCTTTGGAAGTGAATAGTGGTCAAATCAGACCTGTGCCCGCCGCTCACTTGGGTGTCCTCACCCATAGTCTGCCTATGTCAATAAACTCCATAAATGTACTGTAATTTTCCGAGTAAAGGCCGATGTGAGTTCACACTGCTTGTTCTCCGTTGAGTCGCCATGTAAAGATCGTCCGGAGGACGACAACGAGGCTATTTCGATCGCCTGCGCCCCAGATCGCCGTTTCTTCAATCTCATTTGCGCCGTCGGAACCATTTACGAGAGCACTGACGAGCGCCGTCTCTTCGTCAGTGATCAATAGGCTCCCAGCGGGCGTATCCTGCCATTCCCACAACGTTTCGAACAGCTCGGCAGACGGTACTATTTTCTGAATTTGATTTTGGACATCGTCTGAAATGCCTGCAAGGTAGATGTCTACTCCACGGTCTTCGGCGGCCTGAAGCTGATCGAGATGCTCGTCGGTAAGTAACTCATCGACGGTCATATAGACGATTTGCTCGTCTGCGTCGCCGATGAACTCATCAATACGAGACGCGACCGCCTCCCGACCGGTCACCGTCCAGACGCCGAACTGTTCGCGTTGTGGTTGGGCCGGCCCGATCACCTCTAAACACTCTGCAAGTTCAATGATTGTGTTTTCACGTTGGGTGTTGAGCATGCGGATGATCGACTCCTCCGAGATTACCGTGAATTTCCGTGGCGTCGTGTGCTGGATGTCGATGAAGCCCAGTTCGTGGAGCCGATCAGTCGCTTCGTACACACGAGTGCGAGGGACACCGTTGATGCGGGTAATGTCTTGTGTGGTTCCTGTACCGAGCCGAAAGAGGTTGATCAGCGTCTGGGCTTCGTATTGGGATAGCCCGAGATCTTGTAATCGGTCGAGAGCCTCAGCTTCGGCCTGCTCTTCGTCAAATGATACCATATCTGGCGGTATGATCCAGAGTCGAATAAAGCCTGCTCGAGCAACTAGTTCATTGGTTGTTTGTTGAACTCAGTCTCTATGTCGGTCACAACGCTTCTGGCAGAAGCCAAGTAGTTCGGACTACCTGTCTGAACTCACAGTGCGAATGGGGTATGTGATCCGACTTGAATTGTAAATGGGTGCTTGGTCAGTGCAGAGGATATAGTTACCAGTACACTCAGCTATCCTTTGTTCTACATATCTACGTCTTCGAGAACGGACCCATCGCTACTGAGAATACGAAGATCGCCATCGCCACATGTACAAGAGTCATCTCGTCCACTTCCAATAGGCCGTATTTCGCCGTCAGGCCCGAGACGCACTGCATGGGCAGTTCCACAGTTTTCACAGACTGCTGCTGCCCGCTCTCTCTCACCTTCCTTCGTCATAGCTACTCTTGTGTGAGGATGTGAGTTAACCATTGTTCATAGGGAAGAGAGATAGTGTCTTGCTGATCAGTTCGCATACATACTTACCGAATTGTAGAGACTCGATGACTACGACCGATCAGGGCTCGTGGAGTGACCAGTTCGAAAACGTATGATGCAGTCAATCTAGGATTAGAAGCGCCTGACGAATTCAACCTGCGAAATGCTGCAGAACTGGAGTGTCAGGTGGTCGTAGTGTGATTTTTATTCAATCACAGGGAACAACGGCGACTCCGTTATGCGTCGTGGCGAACGAGAACTCAAAGCACAACGTAAGTAGGAAAACCGGGACGTGAGTCTCGAATGATGTATCGACTAACTCGTATATTTGGTACGTTGGCACTGTCTAGTTTAGCACCTCGGCTGGAGTCTGTCCGTTGAGTGATTGGTGCGGTCGTTGTGTATTATAGTAGTGTACAAATTGTTCAAGCCATTCTCTGGCGCTCCCCCGACTGCCCACCCACGAATTATGGAAACGGTCAACCCGCATCTTGAAAGTCTGAAACCACTTTTCGATCAGGTTTCACTCGGCGTAGTCGAGCTGACCGCTTAACCCTAATCGAGAGAGGGTAGTCAGATAGCCGTAGCCAACGACGAGAAACACCGTCTCGGAGAGATCGTGTTTTTCGGTCAATCGATGCAGGAACGCAGCGGCTGGATCAGTGCCTCGTCGTCCAAACACTGCGACATCAAGGATTAATCGTGAGTCTAGGTCTATTGCAGCGTATGACCAAGACCAGTTGCCGTTGATCTTGACAGCGGTTTCATCAATGGCGACCCGCGACGGCTGCGCCGTCGGCGGGTCTGGCACGCTGTCAGTCAGCCGATGTACCCAGTGCCAGATTGCTTGATGAGAACGTTCTACGCTGATTAAGCGAAGAATTGCTTGTGTCTCACGGAGAGAACAACCGGTCGCGTGGAGACGGACGGCGACACCCGTCAGGGTGTTCGCCGTCCGCTCACGCTCCCAAGATTCATCAAATTCCGCCGCGTAGCACTCGCTGAGCAGGTCTGCGAGCATCATTCCAAACCAACTCTACAACCTGCTCACTTCTCAAACCGCGCTAACTAGACGGTGCCGATGGGGAAGTGCTGTCAGTCTGTGTTCCTATCATTCAGATCTAATACACTAAACTCAAATTTAAATACTCGAGGCAGAGCAGGTCGAAAAGTAGTTTCACACCTTCAAAATGCGCGTTGGCCGCTTCCATGACTTGTGGATCGCAGTCGGCGAGTGTCAGGGTGTGGCTTGAATAGTTCATACACTATTATAACACACAACAACCGCACTAATTACTTGACGGGTAGTCGCTAGCGGAGGTGCTAAACTAGATAGTTTCATTCTCGCTAATTTGTTTCTTGCTCTGATCGTTGTCTACGTCCTCGGCTATCACCTTCGCAGCGAGGCGTTCGGTTCGTACGTCTACGCCCCCAGTTACGGGATTTCAACTGTGCTGCTGAGTGCCGCGCTATTTCTGTTTCTCCTCTCACAGCCGAAGCTGTTCGCCAACACGCCGCTCCCCGCGTGGGGAACCTACGCGGTGGGAATCTATGTTACTCACCCGACAGTATTTGCGATCCTGCGAGCCTTGCGTGAGACACTGGAGTCGATGGGCTATGCAATCGATTCTATGATCATCTGGCATCTCGTCACAACACCCGCGACCATCGTCGGCGCGCTCGTAGTCTATCTGCTCGCTCACAAGCTCAGGCTGATAGAGATCGGGGCAGTCATTTGCCCGGGGAACCATGGCTCGAAACTCGCAGGTCGAATTAACACTACAATTCGATGAATCCCTCTTCTATCTCAACTAGTTCCACTAAGAACGTCAAGATGAGACGAACTGGGAACTCCTGATCTGATAGCTGTTTCCTGCGAGAGACGCGCCCTATATTCAGCACAACTGCTGAACTACCTGCGGTGCAATCTGCGTATCGTGTTTTCGTGTTGTCGTCACGTGAATATCGAGAATGGCGTTGGTCGCCGTATCGACCAACAGGATCGTCTTCAACTGCTGGATTTTCAGGTTCATTGGCTGATTTCCGACAGTACAGTATCCTAGGTGCGTGCAATCCGCAGTTGGCCCATCAGAGACTCGAGAACGATCTCGAACTCGGGACATTGCTCCCGTGTAACATCGTCGTATACAACGGTGACAAGGGCATGGTCATCACTGCGGTCGACCCGCAGCGTCTGATTGGTGTCGCTGACGACGACAAGCTTGACCGGATCGGCAACAGCGTGTACGAGCGCTTCGAACGGGTTCTCGAGTCATTATGACCCGGGTCCGGTGCGGCCGTTCGGTCGCTCCCGCCGCACATTTCATGCTGACGCTGCATTCACTTATGGAGCGGGGTGGTGTCCGTCGTGTATGACAGATTCGAATGACGACGAGTTCGACCCGACGGCACCCGACCAGCGTGAAATCGGCCGCGAAATGGTCGACGAAAGCACGGGTCTTGGCTCGGTGATGGCCCACGCGTACCGCGGCGAACTCGGCCGGGTGGATACGTGGCGACAGCGCCTCGACCAGACGACGACGTGGGCCGTGACCGTGATGGCGGCGATCCTGACGTGGGCGTTCTCGAGTCCCGACAATCCCCACTATATCCTGTTGATCGGCATCGTAGTCGTCACGGTTTTCCTCGGTATCGAGGCACGGCGGTACCGGGACTACGACGTCTTCCGGGCGCGCGTTCGGATTCTTCAGGAGAATCTACTCGCGACCGCCCTTGACCCGTCGCGGGGCGTCGAGCACCTCAACTGGCGAGCGGAACTGAGTCAGGACTACCGCGAGCCGACAGTGAAAGTATCGATGCAGGAAGCCCTCGTGAATCGCCTCCGGCGCGTGTATCTCGCGCTACTCGGTGTCCTCCTCGTTGCGTGGCTCTTCAGAGTGACCGCATTTGCGGCACGCGAAGACTGGATCGAAACCGCTGCGATCGCTCGAATCCCTGGATCGATCGTGATCGTGGTCATCGGCGTTTTCTACGCTGCGCTGCTTGTGACCGCGCTGTGGCCGCGAGAACGTCAGGCGAAGGGTGAATTCCGCAAAGAAACAGAAACGGAGGGTGACTGGAAAGATTCAGATGCGAAAGATGAATCGCGTAATCGATGATCAACCGTACGGAACTGTACGCTCGAGCTTCGACGGTCACCTCGTCGTCCACTTGCGAGGCCGCGACGGCCTCCCGTGTAGACGTCGAACCGTTCGGTGTAGCGCTCGGTGAACGCGGCCGAGATGTTCCCGTCAGCCGTCAGGAGGAGCTGTGGGCGACAGCCGACGATCGACACGTCGCGAAGAAGTACGCGAGTTCGGCCGCGATGTAGCCGCTGCCGACGATGACGAGATGATCGGGCGGCACCTCTAACTGGAGTGCCTCCCAACTGGTGATGGAGTCGACATCCTCGGTCCCGTTGATCGGCGGAATCGACGGCCGCGTTCCTGCCGCAACGAGGACGGTATCGGCTCGAGCGTCGCGATGGGCAGCGCCGAGTCTGCGATCGGTGTGTCGATCGGAAAGCCGAGTACGACGACTTCCCGTGCTACACGCCGGAGAACGTCGACGTAGCGCGGGATCGGCTCGTAGACCGAAATTCCGAGCGCATATGCGAACCGTTTACCGCCCCAAGGGTTGAATGTGGTAGATCTGAAGAAGAAGCATGAGGAACGCCGCCAATCGCTTCTCGCAGATAGCTACAGACTACGACGACAGGCAACACAACGACGAGTATAACGCGTGCGTCTCGCTCGTCATTGACCACGCCGACCCGCGTCCCGACGACGTGGTACTCGACCTCGTACAAGCACAGGCCTGATTGCACTCACGCTCGCCGAGAACGCTGAGCACGTCGTCAGGCGTGACATCAGCGAGGGGATGCTGGAGAAGGCCCGCGCGAAGGACGACGGCGGCGGCATCGATAACGTGGAGTTCGGCGACGGTGAGTTCCGAGACCCGCAGTACGATGGTGAGGGGATATTGTCGTCTCGAACTTCGCCATGCACCACCTTCCTGACGAGGAGAAACGCGAAGCCATCGACGTCATCGCCGGGCTCGGCCCGCGCCGGTTCGTCCTCGGCGACGCGATGTTTTTCGGCTCTCCCGACCCCGAGCAGCCGTTATTTGGCCACGGGGTTGACGCAGCAATCGTCGGCATACTCGTGAACGAACTCACCGACGCTGGATTCGTGGTGACGGAGGTCGAACGCGTACACGACCAGGTGGGTGTCCTTGTTGCCGAACGACTGGAAATTCCGCAGAAATAGCAGACACTGAGATGTCCACAACCGAGGAGAGATTGGCTATAAAACACCTGTCCAGGTACATCCGCCCTCGCTGACGGTATCTCGCCGTCGAGAGAGAAACGTTGCTCAATTCCTTTCTCTCGCATGTCCGTTCCAGTACGAACGCTGGTTCGCCGCACAAGTACAAAACTATAATGAACAGACCGAGACTAGTTCATCCGCGTTCTAATTGAGTCGAAGGTATGTATCATTTCCATCCACCAAGGTTGTGTATCTTCGAGTTGTTTTACCGATCTATACCGGAGAGGCCCCCTCTTCGGTCGGATCCGCGAATACCGTTCGTTGGGGAGCGTGGACTCTATATTCAAAATTCGGTAATCTGGGGATGATTCCTGAATAGAATGTTATTCTTCCTATTTCAGTAATCCACCTTCCTGAAGAGATGGGCATCCCTCCGTCGCCCTCTCTAAAAGAGAAATAGAATGCTATTCAGGCTATTTTGAAATCGCATTTTTTCGTTCTTGTTCGAACCGTTCAGCGACCTCATCCACTAAGTCTTCCTCTACAACCGTGCGCAGCAAGGCGTCAGTCATTTCACGGACAACGATGTTCTGATATCCACGCGTATTGAGTTCGCGCTCTAATTCGTAGTTCAGCCAGGAGTCAAAGTCTTCAATAGTTTCTTCGCGTGCGTAAAATGGCCGTTGATTGGCTGCCTCGTATGAAAAGGCAGTGTCTGTCATCGGGTCCAGTTCCTCGATATCCCCCTCATCTGATTCGTCGACGTGTTCGGTTGTTGGGTCTGAGGTAGGTGGCTCGGTCGGTGCCTGGTCACTCTTCGTATCGTCCTGCTCGTCAGAATCGTCATCTAATGTCTCACTCAGATCTGCAAATGGGTCACCGTCATCAGTCATCGCGAACCACCTCACCGGCCTCAACAATGTGCGCGAGTTCGTCGAAATTCTTCAGTTGATCACAGTTGGGGTCGTAGTCCAACAGCGGTTTGCGTTCACCGTACGCCTTCGTGATACTCGTTCGGTCGCGGATACCTGGTGTCGGACTAAGATCCCCAGCACTAACAGCCTCCCAGTCCGTGATTCGAGCGAAGTTCGGAATTCGATCCTGCAAACTGTTGTGGGAGTTCAGTCGTTCGAGGAGCTGACGATCCTGCGTCTGGTGGTCGATACGCGCGTTCAGCATATTCGGAACAAGCGCGAGAACGTCGACATCCATGTGTTTTCGCAGCGGAGCAATCTGGCGCTCAATAGTGCGTTCTAGTCCGGACATCGCCTCGTTCCCGGGCGCTAGTGGAAGCACAAGATTAGACGTCGCGACGAGTGCGTTGTCGGTCAGTCGGGAGCGATATGCGGGCGAGTCCGTGACGATGAAGTCGTATTCGTTGCCAAGCAGCGGCTCAACGACTTTGCGCTTCAATAGAGCAGACGGCTGGAAGACGTCACCGACGACGATTTCTCGCTCAACCTGCTCGAGATCCTCGCTCGAGGGAAGGATGTCGAATTCATATCCAGTATTGTAGACAACTGAGGTTGGGTCTGCCTCGTCGAAGAAGACCTCACCGATCCCCTCGTCTGTATTGTGGTAGTGGTCATCGAACCCGAGACCGACTGATGCGTGTCCATTCGGATCGAGGTCAATAAGGAGAACATCATGGTCGTGGGTAGCTAGCTGACGCGCGAGATTCACTGCGATGGTTGACTTGCCAACGCCACCCTTCAGCATACAGACTGAAACAGCTCGAGAATTCCCCGCTGTATCCACGGATTCGTATGGACTATTCGGGCTATTCGTACTATCTACGCTATTCCTACTATTCGTTCCCGCCATGCTATTCTGGAATAGTTCCCTGCCCCACTTATAACTAAGGGAAGTGAATAGTCTGGATATAAGAAATAGTATGGATAGCATGAATACTTCGAATAGCAAGAATAGCATAAACAGAAAAAGAGTCCGAGTTTATAGAATAGTATAAATAGTGTAAAATTCATAAATAGAATACTATCTTGAAATAGTATCCAATTTCAGAATACCCCTAATAGAGGGGACCCATTACATGCCTCAGACGAGAGGGTTCGTACCTACTCCGTCCCTTTGTTAATGATTGCCTCGTCCAGTCTCTTCCAGACAGTATCGAACAGAGGTGGATCGCCGGTCAGGTCAGGGAGTGAGGTTTCCCACTGGCGCTGAAGGTCCTCGCGCTGATCCACCGGTAGACCCATTGTAAGATCGATGTCAAGGTCGTCGTGGTTGCACTTTGCTTCGAAGGCAGGAAGGACAACGCCGAAGTCAATCTCAACAGACTCGGTCTCTAAGAGCTGGTAGAGGTCGTAGTAGTCTCTGGCAGCACCCCGTTGGAAGATCGCCCGAAGTTTCTCCGCGAAGATCTCTTCGACACTATACGCCTGCAATTCGAACTCCGGGATATCCTCGTAGGAGTGCGTATAGTGAACTGGGTCGAACGCGACATACTCGTCGACCATCACGTCAAGGCTAGTCGTATTCGGATGGTCAAGCACTGCCCGATACTGGATGCTCATGTCAACGTAGTGTGTCGGATAGTGTTGCTGGCGGGACTCGTGGTGCTCGCTGATAGTGAACTCAATCCCGGAGCGGTCGGTTACCGTGTCGAGGACGTCGCGGAGGCCGTCTTCTGATCCTTTATACTGGCCTTCGACGCCGAAATCGAGATCCTCTGAGAACCGCCACGACTGAGGGAAGTAGAGTTTGCTCAGCGCCGTTCCACCTTTGAACATGAGGTTCTCGCCAAAGCCACTCGTGAAGATACCCCAGAGAATCCAGGAGTTGACGTAGTTCTTCTCAGCATAGCCCTGGCGGACACCTAGCTCACGGGCAAGGACACGGAGTCGGTTTTGACTGATCATTAGAATCAGGACTTCGTTGGACCGAGCGTGCCCGGGTCGACATTGATTCGAAGGCGGTACTCGCTGTCATAGGTCCCTTGCTTGCTCCACGTTGGGTCGAGCAGCGAGTATCCACTCGTGAATGACTCGACGAGCGTCTCACGCGTCGGGAGGTCGATACCTAGCTCGTCGGCAAGGTAGACGAGTCGCTTGGTCGCCGCGCCGTTGTCGAGCCGCTGGAGATACTCACCGACCGTCGCCCACGAACAATCCTGGTCGTCCGCTGCGACCATCGCCTTTGCGAGTTCTCGGATGCCACCGCAGTACTCAGGATGATCGGCACAGTCGACGAGCGTCTTCTCCAAGTTGGCGACGTTCACAGTGGTTCCCTCAATGGACGTCGGCTCGTAGCCGAAGAACTTCCGTTCCGTAATGGTCGCGACGCGATAGGGGACGCCGTGAATCTCGCGACTCTGGGCTCGCGTTGGGGTGACGACGTACACCGTTCGCGGGACCTGCTCAGTTAGCCCGTGATGGCTGAGGGCGCTATAGTAGCCGATGTACATCGGCTCGGCAACGTGTGCGGCGATGAGATACTCGTGAGTCGTATACACAGCGTCCTCGCCAGCAGCGAGCGGAATGATGAGATATCGGCCGGGGAGAAGCCGATCCAGCCACCCTTTCTCGGTAAGTCGGGAGGCGATCCCTCGGGCGGTGTTAGGCGCGATCTCGAGCGTCGCTTCGATGTCGTCGATCGAGATGATTTGATGGCCCTCAGCGGCGAGATGCGAAAGGAGTCGGCTCTCACGAGTCGAAAGCCCCCTCCGTATAGTTTGGGTCTCTTGTGTAGAACTCATACCTGCGTTTCGTACATAGAATATGAAGTCCGGCAGGCTTCAACGTTGCGCCTCCACCTTGTCGGACGGACACCGGAGCATGAGCCTAGTGGACCATCCAGTAAGTTCCGACCCGGTTACGTAGCGATTCTCACGGTAGATACGAGGGGAGCACTCCGCTGCCAAGAGTTGCCCCCATCGATCAGTTCCCTAACTGGGTATGGATTTACTGGATCATCCACTAGTTAGAGTGATTGATTGAGTCGTTATCGAGAACGCTGGCAAATGCAACATTCTGTGTGACCTGTTCAATTTCGACTCTAGGCTCATTACCGGGATGCGCACCTGGAATGATTACGATATAGCCGCGTTCAGCTTTTGTAATTTCGAAGACGCCCAGCGCAACTATCTCAAGATCCTCGGTCAAACGAATTCTCCGAACATAGTTCTCAGTCGCTTGGAATGGCGATTTCAGAGCTTCACGTTGGCAACGTCAATTCTACCGACTCATTGAGCGGAACCGCGTTTCGAAGCCAGTCAAGATGTACATGCAGTACACGCAGAGCGGCTGCGCTTGAACGTGCTCGCGACCAGGGCCCCGCTGTCCATCCCGAACAGGATGTCAAGTACATATCATCGACGAAAAACCGGTGCGAGAGCGTGTTACCCTTGCTCACGAGGATACGGAACAGTATGATCTATCGTACTATGAGACGGAACTATCCGAGCGGTCGAGAATATCATCTCGCCCCTGGGATGAGATCAATTAGATATTCGACGAACACTGGCAGATACACGAGCGTCTAAGATCACGTCGTTCTAACTACATAGGTAGATAGGAGTGAGACCACACACCCCCCTCGTTCGGAATGAGATAGTGCCCTCTATACCACCAGATTTAGAGTTGTGTTTCCACCCGATCAAGAGGTTGCAGAGATGAATACGGTATGTGGACGGTCTCGGAGCGATCTATTCAGCAGATAGAATAGCTGGACTTCCTGTGTTAGGCGTATTCACGAATACCCCTAACTAAGGCGTATTTAACTTAATGAACTATTTGCGCAGCTAGGTAATAAATCTAGGGCAGTAACTAGATGAGAGATACTTGGAGGTATACGCAGCCTTTCGATTTTGGGTAGATTACCAGCTCTAGATGCCTTACTGAAAGATTGCGTCCATACAGTCGACCATACGGGATCTCATTCCGAACGAGGGGGGTGTGTCCCTGTAGCTCCTGTCTGCCTTTATCCTAATTGGGCTAGAATCAATATCGTCAATTAATTCGGCAAACAGCTCACTCCGAATCAGGGGGGTCTGTAGCACTCCCGAATCTCGGTCAATGGCATTGGAAATATTATAGTCTTATGATGGATCTCATTCCGAACCAAGGGGGTGGGGCCACCGTAAGACGTGTACTGGATCGATAGCTCATTCTGAATCGGGTCTCATCGTGTAGGGTTCCGATATCATCCAATTTCACGCTATATAACGTCTAATGAAGCCAAATCTCATTCCGAACTAGGGGGGTAACGACTAAGTAGTAGCCTTCCCAGGATAAATCTATGACAAACAGCGAAGAACCAGATAGGGGAGGTGACGCATCGACCACGGACCAACAGCTGGATGATTTTTCGTCGACCTCGGAGGAAATCCAACGACAAGACTCGAACGACCCGGCAAATGACCCGTTATTCGTTCGGGAAGGCGATGAAGATGGTTCTTCAACTCATATCTGGGCAGATCGAGATTTACTCTCAATTGGAACAGTTCCTGGCCCCGATCGAATTGTCGGTCGTGACACGGAAATCAAATCGGTTGCTGGAGAAATCCGACACCTCATTCATGAATCACAACCAAACCATGTCGTCATTTATGGCGAAACTGGAACTGGAAAATCACTTGTCAGCCGTCACGTGTCCGACCGCCTTGTTGATACTGCCACGGCCCGTAACGTTCCCGCTGCTAGCGTCTACGTTGAGTGCAAGAAGAATAATACCGAAACACGAGTCGCTCGAACAATCGCTCGTGCCCTAAGCGACAAATCTGATTCTGATCTAGAAATCCCTCGAATCGGATTAGGCTCCGCCGAGTACTACGATTATGCCTACGACATCATCGACGAGTACTACGATGGAATCATTGTTATCCTTGATGAGATCGACATGGTTGATAACGCTGAGGGCCTCCTCCATGAGCTCTCGCGAGCTCGAGAAGCCGGTCACACCGATGCCTATATCGGAATCATTGCTATCAGCAACGACATCGATTTTGGACAAAAACTCAACGCACGCGTTCAGAGTTCGATGCGGACGACGGACTTCGTCTTTGAACCATATCAAAGCGATCAGATCGAGCAGATCTTGGAGTATCGACGAGACGCGTTCCAAGATGGCGTCGTTCAAGACGGCGTCATAACCGAGACTGCCGACCGGTCGGCGGATGAACACGGTGACGCAAGGAAGGCAGTCGATGTCCTACGGATTGCTGGTGATATCGCTGACGACACCGATGCAGAGGTCGTTAGTACAGAACACGTCGATAAAGCAGTCAAGCGTGCAGCGGTTAATCGAGTCAAGGAGACGATCGAGAGCACCTCACCGCAATCTAAACTCGTTCTCTACACTCTTGGTCGCTTGACTGGCTCGAATAATCGCCGCTTCCGCACCTCTGATATCTACAATCAATACGAGACGACCTGTGGTGATGTCGGTGCTGATCCTCTCTCGTATGATCGAGTGAGTCAGATTCTCAGCACGCTCGCACTAATGGGGATTTCTGAGTCTCACCAAGTCGGTGGCGGACATAAACAGGGTGTCTATCTGGAACACCAGCTTATCAAGGACAAAGATGTAGTGATGAAGGCAGTTGTCGAGAGCGATGAACGGCTTTCAGAACTTCACAATGGAACCTACAAGATTTGATCATGCATCATGAGGGTTCGCTCTACCTAGAACCCTTCTACTGAAGCTCATTCCGAATCAGGGGTGTCTAATCTTCTGAGAAGTGAACAAGCTCATTCCGAATCAGGGGGGTTGTTCTCGAGAGATCCAAGTTAGCTAATCGTTTGGACTGACCGGTCCTTTGTACTGCGAGCACACCTTCTCACCTTCCCGCCACTGCCAGTAGTAGTAGCGGTTGTCGTTGATTTCCTTTATTGTAGCGTCCCTATCTATAGCTATTTAACTCACAACACACTACGGCACTGTCTAGATAAGGAAAACCGCAAGACAGGACGATGACGAAGTAACAGGATCGATTGTGAAACCACCGTCTGTGATCTGAGATAACGAGATCCTGCTCCACGAGCGGCGAACATTCGACTGCTTCAGCAAACGTCTCAGAAGAAGTGATCATCACAGATCATACGGTACTGCTGTGACAGACGCTGAAACACCGTTCTACATCAGAAGCGCTTAACTAGACAGTGCCCACACTACCGAACTACAATGAGCGCTGAAAGTCGAGAAAAAGCCCGGAAAAAGGGCCAAAAAAGCGGCAAGGGGTCGGAGCTCTTGTCCCGATTACTCGGCCGCAAGAGTAAGGACAGCGACGACGAAGACTGACAGGCTTTTCTCTCCGTAAGTCTACCACACGAGCGACGAGCTATCTTGTTTCCGTACTTTTATACTCTGATAGAACACTGTTTCGATATGTACGATTTAACAGCCTTCCAGCGCGACCTGCTGTATGCGATCGCCGGCCAAGACGAACCGCACGGCCTCGCGATCAAGGAGGAGCTCGAAGATTACTACGAGAAAGAGATCCATCACGGCCGACTCTACCCAAATCTGGATACGATCGTCGATAAAGGTCTTGTCAAAAAAGGGGAAGCTGATCGCCGGACGAATTTCTATACGATTACTGATCGTGGTCGTCGCGAGATCGAAGCGCGTCGTGACTGGGAAGACCAGTACGTTAGCGATCTGCTATCAGAGTCAGAATAAGACGTTCTGACGCGTTCGATGTCCTCCTGCAGCGACGATCCTGAACTCAACACGCGTAGTGAGGATATTTGGGAGAACGGCTTCCCGACATAGCTTTGGCTTGTGGCGAGAACTAGTTAAAGAACGACTGGACCAAATTCTTCGCTGGGAACACTCTGTAGCTCATTTGGGCTTCTTACTGGTGTTTACAAAGTGTGAACAGTATTGGGTTTTTAGAATGGAGAGTGTGAGAATACTCGCGGCGCGCCGCAGGTCAAGGTGCAACACTGGGGGTGGCGCGTTGCACCGCAGGAACTCATTCTTAGCAGTGTGCCGCGAGTGTGAGAGATACCACCATATTTGGGTATATAAAACCACTCTGAACTACTATACAGTTGTCCCATCAATCCGCCTACTCGAGGACGTTGGTAGCTGGGATTGGAACAACTCTCCAACTCGAGAACCCAGAAGAACGATTTGATCTCTTCGCAGACGTCACCCCCTCAAAGCGTCCATGCAAAGGGTGGGGCAACCACTATGTAATAGGCTAGCAAACCTTCAATTGACCTGCCTTCGGTGCGGTCCCATAATTCCGAAGGTGGGTCTAATCTGCTGTTGGGACACTCTCGAAGGGTATTGGCAGACCCGCAATACCCTTTCAACTCGATCACTCCGACAGTAACTCTGAAGCCTCTCTGATTCTCGAGAGAATACTCGCTAGGGCACCGTCTAGTTACGCGGTTCTGATGTAGGACTGTGTTTCAGCAGCTGTGGCGCTGCTGGTGATGAGATGTCTGAGAGTCGCTCCTCGAGAGAAGTATGCTGAAGCAGCGAATTTTCGCCCCCTAGAACAGCGTTTCTGTGTGTCGGGTTCTAGCCGGTAGTTTCACAGTCAGTCTTGTAACCCCATCGTCGCCATGTCTTTCGATTTCTCTTATCTAGACAGTGCCGAAGTTCAGGAAATAAATATTTTTAATTGATTTCCAACATATACTCTGCAAGGCCATAGGGATCAGGGTGATCGCATAGTGCGCAGAGCACCTCACACTTGTCAGTGTAATCACGCGTGTTCTGAGGCCGGGGAGAAATGGGTAGCTGGCGGATAGTGTCATGTCTCGCGAGTACGGTCACTCCCCCCGACCGGGGAGAGCTACACTCGCCTAACAGATAAAGCAAGCACCCGTTCTCCCCACTTAGGCCCTCCCCTCGAGTACCGAGAGCAGGACTTTCGACTCGCTTTCTGCCGAAAGCATTACAGCGGAAAGGAGGGGTGTCAGCTGACTATTCGTCGGCGATCCGGCATCGATTGACTGGTGGCGAGGATGGCTTCGCCGAATCGGCCAGTGCTCATCGACAATTTGATCAACGAACCAACACTCTTAATTGCCACTGGTTGGAATCACCAGCTGGCGGGAGAACGGAACAGAGCCGTTCCACAGTTCCGTCCGAACTGAGAAATGCCCGCCAGTGATCGAGGAACGTTTCACCATCAACCATTCCCCCGATGCCTGATCCTCGATCGACCCCTACCTGATTCACCCATTGACCAGTCGGAAGGGGGCTCCGACGCCGGCCATCCCCCGGCGTTTTCGTGTACCACTCGAGGAACCCGAACTACCCGCTTGGATCCTACCCTCGCGTATCTAAATGACGGCCGTAGATACGTCTCCTCCCGCTAACACGACCCGCACGTCTACGATGGGGGTTGACGGATCCACCATTGTGATCTCTCTGTTGGGGGAGATAGTGGGTTACCCCCATACTCTCCTTGTACTGAGATAAGGCAGAAGTAGTGGAAGTTCGTCGATCTCACTGAGCGGGGTGTGCGAGCAGTGATAAAGCATACAGCAGAGCGTACAGCCGCCGAGACGGGTGACGGCGACATCAGCACACAAGTTCTCACGATCTCCGACGTCGGTATGCACAGCGGCTTCTCGTTGATAAGCAGGGAAACCCTGGAGTTGTCATGGCGGTCGGTGGCTGGGACTCATTCCAAGCGATCGAATCCTATCTGAACGCACCCACTGCCGACGTAGTCAATGAGGCTTTCGAGGACGCTGGCCTAGCGTAACATTCGATCAACAGGGTGACAGAGAAAAGGTCCTGTACCCTCTCTGTGACTACCCGATAAACGGTAAGTACAGGCTGAGGCGTTACCGCTGCGGTCGGAGCACAAGCGCAGCACCCGCGAGCGACCGAAAGGGAGCGAGCGGCCTTTTTCATCGAACTTTTTGCGCCGAGCGGTTCCGCGCGAAGCGCGGAATCCCGAGGCGGAAAAAGTTCGTTGCGCATGTGTAGTGAGCGTGTGCTTCACGCTAAAATATATTTGAAGAATAGAATTTCAATAGAACCGTCTCAAGGAGTGTCTCATGCAGTTCGTTGACGGGAATCTGCTCGTTATCCACGGCGCCGCGTTCTGGTGATACCCCTGATCACCGTAGTCCGAGTCGGGACCGGATCGTCGCACCGAGATATCGGTTGAGTTCAGGGACGTCCTATGGACCGGGCTCGTCTGTCGTCATCGGTCCAGTACCTCAACATCGGGATTCGCACCAGCTGGACCAGCGACTGCTTTCGCACGCTCGAGTTCGCGGCGCTCTCGTTGGGCCTGCCGTTCGAGGGTAACTGCCCGACAACAGCGGTCGCTTCTCCCGTCGTCGACGACATCGTCGTCAGCAATCGTGAACCGCTTGCCACGGTGGCCCATCTGCTCGAGCATCAGAGCACAGCCTCCTGAGCCACGTCTCGAGCGTCCGCCTGTAGGTGTTCGTATCGGACCTCACAACTGTCCGAGCAGAACCGGCCAGTGTATCCTGCCTGATTGCGAATGAGTGCCAAGCAACTCGGCATCCGGCACGCATTGCGCTCGGTCATCTGGCGATACCTCGGTTCAGAAACCACGCCGTCTCAGTGTCTAGTGACGCGGTTGCTACGTTGATCGTCCACATGGATTTCTGCGGTGGGCTTCATTGAGCCCCCGCACTCTTTCAGGGGGGGTATAAACTCATCAGGTGCAGTGCTATCGCGCGCCGTTTGTCGAATCTCCTGTTCTGGGTTACGGCCGTGATCTGGTGTTCTACATAGATCACAGCACCAAATCAGCGTCGCAGGGATAGAGGTATCTGAGTCGGTCTCATGGCCGTCGAACTGGTGAATGACTCCTCTACCACAATGTCGGCAGAAGAGCCATTGCTTAGTCGGGATACACAGTTGCTCCTGGATTGTAAGCGTGGGCACAAACAGTGATAATGCCTCTAAAATTGCTTCTCTGGCAAGCACTATTCGTATCAATATATCGAACGCCCATCTTGACAACTTATCACCCACGCAGTGAGTGCTCTGCTACGTTACCCGACTGATTGTGTTCTCTGTGGTCACGAGAGCGAAACGCACGAAGACCACGAACAACACATGGAGGAGGCTCATGGCTGCTAACGATCACTCCTCGAGCGGTACTGATCAGTCGCCGTTAATCGATTCGTCGAAATCCTCCTCATCAACTCGAGAAAACGATGTCCCACCACATCGACAGCCGTTTCGAGCACCAAGTGGGAGGATTTCTCCATCATCGGTTATTGCTGCAGTATATGCTGTTCCACATCGGTCGCAGGTAGCAAGTAGGTCTCTCTCCTCCTCATCTTCCGGCATCTGGTATTGGGCTCCGACCATATCTGACTATTTAGGACTGAGACAACCGGATATCGCACGGATGGCTGGCCTCGAACGCAAAACGGTCTACTCGCATCTTGACCCGTTGCTCGCCTACGGGATTGTCGAAAAGTCGCGAACGGTCGGCAACAGCACGATGTATCAGATCAACACGGATAACGAGGCTACGAAGGCCCTCAGAAAGTTCGACCACGAACTGATGCAGATCCTCGCCGCTAAAGAGGACGCTGGTGAGCTCGATAAGGATGGGACGCCGATCGTCGCCGAAAGCTGAACTGGCCAGCTACTCTTTCCATTCAAGTTCCTCGAGCGCTGTCTCAACTCCGCGTATCTGCCTTTGGTGATGGTGCCGCAATTGAGGATATCTGGGAAATTTCGTACCCAGTCACCGCTGCTCCAGAGTGGCGGTTCACGATTGAACGCCACGAAACCGATGATGAGCTGCCATACGAACCCGACTTCCTCGAGGACTAACCAGTAGCAACTCCAGATCGTTTATTTTCTAGCTGTATTTGTAGACAACAAAAGCTATATGGGGCGAACTCGCACCTATATTTGTACTCTGCTGAAGTCGCTCTACGAGATCACGTTGGTAACAGAGCGTAGGTAAAGTACAGAGGAGATATGAAACCCGATACCCAGAACCCTCAGAAAGCAGAGCTTGACCACGAAGACCTGACGCCAACGGAACTGTTCGGTATCCTTTCAGCAGAACGCCGCCAACACGCGCTCATCTATCTTGCTCAGAAGCCAGCAGCAATCTACCTCGGTGATCTTGCGGAATACATCGCACTCAAAGAGGGGGAACCGACGCGCGAACGATACGAACGGATCAGTGTCGATCTTCATCACTGCCACCTTCCACACCTGTGTGGTGCCGGTCTTGTTGATTATGATGCTGAGACCGAGCTGTTGGAATTAGACGTCGATCGCAGTCTTATCACCCCATACTTACAACTCACCGAATATACGGCTTAGTCGATATATTACTCGAGACTTACGTACTGGCTTTCCCATTCGTGACATGCTTCGAGTTCTCGTTCGCCCCGACACGGAGTAGTCGTTGTTCCCTGAGTGAATAAAGAAATCACACTGCGATCTCCAGCACTCCAGTTTTGCAGCCTCTCGCAGGTTGGGCTCGGTAGGCGCTTCTAATTCTGGATCAACGACGTTTTCGAGTTGGTCGCTCCACGAGCCTTGATCGGGTCGTAGTCCTCGAGTCTACGCAATTCGGTAAATGTGTATGCGTAGTGATCAGCAAGCGTGTTGTTTGAATGAATCGAAGTTCGAAGCAGACTGGTTGGTCGGAATCGTAGGTTTTACTAAAAGTGTATTCTTATTATGAAAGCATCCACATATGAGGCTTCGTCAACCAACTGACTTTCTTATCCTTGAGGAACTCGAAGACAAAGGTCGAAACGTTGCGACGAATTTAGCCGCTCATACGGGGAAGAGTCGCAAGAACATCAACACACGATTGCCGGTGCTTGAAGACTACGGCCTCGTTCAGAAGATCGGTCCGGCCGAGCGATCCGGATTGTATGAAATCACGTCCGAGGGGAAGGCAGCCCTCCTCTACCAGGATCAGTACGACCAGGTAGACAACTTCGAGGAACTCATTGAGGGGCCCGACACCGTCACCGGCGACAATGACGACAATCCTCAAACGAGTTTCGCTCGCGGT
This sequence comes from Haloterrigena turkmenica DSM 5511, assembly GCF_000025325.1. NCBI lineage: Archaea > Methanobacteriati > Methanobacteriota > Halobacteria > Halobacteriales > Natrialbaceae > Haloterrigena > Haloterrigena turkmenica. The sequence goes on from NC_013746.1 coordinate 105,231, forward strand.
GGGGACGAGACCGAAGACACCTGAGTGGCTGCTCGACATCACTGAATTTAGGTCTCGAGTCACCGACTTCAGCTAGTTATTGGGTAAAGTATATTTCATCTGCGTCGACAGACTCCACTATGGGATTCGAGGATATCCTCCCCGATCGAGGATTGACTGATGGCGAGTTCCGACAGCTCCAACAGCAGGATACGTTCGATGCCGTTCTCCGCGACGATCGGGGCGGCCTCGCGACGTTCTTATTCCTGCAGAAAGATGGGACCGAGACAGCCCTTCATTACAACGACGACGAGGGTTGGCATGTCCACCACGAGGACATGGAACTCGAGAATCCGCACCCGCCGACGCATGATCACGGCGAGAGCTGCGGGTGCGGTCACCACAACTGAACGCTACGCTTCCCTGCTATCTGAATGAAGAATCTCACCTATTGCTAAGCGCCGGTCGATACAGTACGGTCACCATCCTCGGAAACGATCGCATCAAAAAGCGGTGTGAGAATGTTTATGACATCGTCATCACAGGCTAATGGATCAAGATGGTAGTGAGCGACCGTCTCTGAATCATGGACCAACTTCGTGAGTGAATAGAGAAAGCTAAACGTGGAATCTAGATCCGTTTTGGTAAGGAGTTCATCAATTGACCTGAAGCAAAGCGTCGTCAGATGCGGATTGGACTGCCACGCCGAAAGAGATGATGCAATTCGCTCATGGAGTGTATCAAGGTCTTGGTCATCAGCGATTAGGTCCGCTTCAATTGGCCCAGGAAGCGTGACCGATTGTGTGCCTGCCGATCGGGCAAAGTCACCAAGGCTGACGATCTTCCGTTGAGCCCGCATTTCGAGTCCCTCCGCATGCCACTCGTTTACTGTCTCATCTGCAGCTTGATCGACGGTCACGGTGAGGATGTTTTCCCGATCTGGTGGATGGGTGAACTGAAGATCAGTACACAACTCGTTGTCATCCCCCTCTGGTGCTAATAGTAGCACATTTGATACATTTCCCAGTCTCGTATGGACTGACTCTGGATCTCTGAGTAAAATCTGTCCGTCGCTATGGACACTCACATGGAATCCCTCATATTCGAACGAAAGAGACCACTCTCCCTCGGTATGGGCCATCTGATTCAATGCGTCCGGGTCGATCACGGACTGCAGCGGTGAGAGTTCTCCATGTCCCGCTCCGACAATAGATGCGATTGCCTGTATCACCTGGACGCTTGGCAAACCCTCATCATCAAACGTGAGATAATATGGCGTCTCATAGTCCATATCTTCCGATTCACCGATCAAGATTATAAGAGTACTTGCCAGTGAATCAACAACATCTGTTAGCACCTGCCAATAATTCTAATATTGGACAATGTACTCGATAACTGCCAACCAGACCACTCGGCCAGTAGAGGTATCTGAACGGATTCTGGAGCTTCTAGTTCAACAGAGCCTCTCGAGTAAGAGTTGAAGCTGATTCGATCCATTGGCTGAGATAACAATGAGTGATCCAGTCCACACGTGTCCGGCGCCGGACGGCTGCAACTTCACGACCGACGAGATCTCGGAGCTGACGGCACACATTAATACCGAGCACGCCGGCGAGTACACTGATCCACGCTGGCCGGACACGCCCGCGGGTCGGGCCTCGAGAGCGGCAGACGGCGGAGACGAAGACGATCAAGGCGGCACCGATGAGTGACCCCTCCGAGCGGCCAACACCTCCTGATGATCCGTTCGAAGACGTCGACACCTATCTTCAGTTCATCGGCCCCTGCCAGATAGAGCAAACGCTCGAGTCGGCCGGTATATCGACCCGCTGACCGGCGAGCGCCGCAATTTCAAGTACGACAATCTCATCGTACTCGCCGAGCTCCACCATCTTCACGATCACCTCGAGCGCGTCCCTACCAGCACTGACTTCGAAGAGCACGGCGAGATCTCGATCGGTGTCTATCAGGACCGGTTTGGTTCGTATCCACGGGCCCTCGAGGTTGCTGGCTTCGACCCAGTGTTCGTCGACGCTCAGGAGAAGGCGCGGTACCTGCGGGAGTACGAGGAACTGGTCGATCCGGAAGAGCACTCACTGTAGTTATCCCATTACCAGTGCATCCGAGACTGAAATGAGTAGTTCGGTAACTATGAGTGTATACTGAACGGCCTAACATTGCTTGACCCAGATAATCAGGGTGCTATGCAATCCAGATATACAGGAAGATGAGGTGGATATCTCTTTAATGGAGTCTCGATAGGGTGGGAGTAAATGAAGACTCCCAATAGCCTTTATATGAGTATTACTTAACCACTCCATGTCAAGCGAGGTTGCCGCTGCCAATGCTCTAGAGGAGTTGGGACTAACCGAATACGAAGCACGGTGTTTTGTCGCACTCACCCGTATCTCACAGGGGACCGCGAAAGACATCAGCCAAGTTGCCGATGTCCCTCGATCGCGGGTTTACGACACAGTTGACCGACTCCATAGAAGGGGATTGGTAGATATACAGCAGTCTGAGCCCCGAGAGTTTCGCGCAATCGCAAAAGAACAAGCATTTGAGAAATTACGTCAGGACTACAACGCTAGTATTGATGCTGCCGATGAGGCGTTAGACCAGGTTGAGTCGGCCAAGTCACAGGAAAAGAAGGGTGTCTGGGCAATTGCGGATGCCGGACATGTAGCCGACAGAGTCATAGATCTCATTGACAATGCAAATGATCACATCCATTTCATCATTGCCGATGAGGAAATGCTTGAACAGTCTGCTCTTGATCAGTTGGCGGCAGCCAGCGAACGCGGAGTCACAATCCTTGTGGAAGCACCATCAGACCTAGTACAAGACCGATTTCAACAGGCTGTTCCAGACGCCCACATCGTTGTCCAAGAGAGCTTACAAGAATCAAGAAAGGTCGTGAACAAATGGCCAGGACAGTTGGTGATGGCAGACCATCAATCAATCCTGATGAGCGGAGTTGAAGAGAATAGACTGCCAGGGGTTAACGACGAGACTGCCATGTGGAGCCATGGACGCGACCACGGTTTTGCCGCGTGGATGCCGGAGTTACTAGAAGACCGGGTAGATGAGAGTGAGAGTTCTGACTGAGCGTCCCTTGCAACCCGACTGCAACGGTAACGCCTCCACCTGTACTGAACGGCAACTACAGATGCGAACTGATCGCGTGAAGCAAATCAATCACCCAGTTAATCAACACACAGAGAGTCAGTGTAAATGTCAGGGTAATAAGAGCCACTAGCTCCTTATACATCCGATGCGCGATACTAAGTACCCCAAAGCGCGATCACGGAGTGATCCACCATCTGCTAACGAGGAAGTAGCGAAACTCCGTCTTCAACTCTCTGACTGGTCCCTTTCTGAATTAGAGCAGGAGGGATTGGTCAATTGGAAGAGAGACGAATACATTGTGACGAAAGGTCCTCGATTCGAGGAGAAACGACCAGAGTGGGAGATCGACTAATAACAGATAGCGAGGTTGGTATCTTGGTTATCTGTACTGAACGGCACACCTTTCGTCACGGTTCTCAAAAGGCAAATGCAGTGGGGATGTCGCTGCATTTGCCCTCACCGTGTACGCAGCCAACGGAACGGGATGATTTCTCAGTGGTCCAGTGCAGGAGCATTCACGGGAGCGTGACCGTGCCGATCAACTGCACGACCTGCCCTGTTGACGGTGTGTATCCGCTGGGACAGGTCATGTTAATGTTAGTCAGTAACACGGATAGCCATTCGGCCGTCCACTGCAGGCTTGTAGTGATTATCTGGGAGACAGTCTGTGGGAAAACCAGCAGTGCTTGGTTCTCCACCTACACTGAGCGGCTTGAACCCGAGGAGTGCGTCGTTTGTGGATCGGACGAACACGACGACGAGGGATGGATTTTTTCGATAGAAGATAACGAAGTAGTGGTGATAAATGGAAACGGCCTCGAGAGGAAACTGAAGGACGACGCTCGGCCCATCTGTTCCATCGAATGCAAGGACGAGTTCGAACGACAACGCGAGACGGGTACTGAGCGATAACTACGTGTGCGAATTGAACGGGCAAGTCAGAATACTCCGGTGATGAAGCCAACTCCCATGATGATGAGGACAGCTGCGGAAAACGCTGGGAGGTACGGCGTGTACTGCTCGACTTTCTCCTCGGAGTGCTGGTAGCCTGCAATCAACAGCATCGTCAGTCCGACGATACCCACGATGACGGTGAGGGCGTACGCACTCATCAGTTCGAGGCAGTGGTTTGACCCGGCGCAGAGCGCAATAATCTCGAACTCCTCTTCGTGGGCGAACCCGAGAACGAACGCGAACCACGCAATCCCGAGGAGGCCACGGTCAGCGGTCTCTTCCGGGTCATCGTGTGAGTGAGTGTGCCCACCGACGAAAGGAATAAACCCTTTTAAACGGCTGACCAGTCCATCGTCGTGATCGTGCGAATGGCCGGAATGTTCGTTCAGATCGTGTTGGTGGTCGTGATGGGCTGAGTGGCCGTCATCATCGTGACTGTCGTGAGAATGACCGTGAGAGTATTCACGAATCCCGAGCGCGATGAGCAGGACACCGGCAACGAGACTGACTGGCCCGCCGATTTGGAAACCACCGAGTATCGTCGTCGGCTCGTTGATCTGCGTGAGGTCGAAGTAGTCCTTCGCGTAGAAGAAGACTCCCACCATCGCGATACTGCTGATAAGGTGGCCGACGCCGATGATGAGACTCGCCGCGAACCCGTACACCCACTTGTTCGTCTGGTCGAGAGCGTACGAGGCGGCAACGGGCCATCCATGACCCGGTTCGATGCCGTGAACGGCACCGAGAGCGACCGCTCCGAGGAAGAGACCGAGTGCGTCGCCGTGTAACATCCTGATTGAAAATCTGCTACCGGCGCGAATAACGGTTGTTAATACCGAAATGGGTACATCGTCATACGAGAACCTCTTGTACAATCCCGACGAGCCAGTACCTATGCGAACGAGTTTCAATATTCCAGACGAAGTCATCGAAGAGTTCGACCGAGTCTGGCAAGAGCAGGACCTCGAAAACAGGTCGCGAGCGGTCCGAGAAGCGATGCTGGAGTACATCGAGTCTCACTCCCGCCTCGAAGAGACGAGCGGGGAGATCGTCGCACTCGTCGCGTTCGATTATCGCCACCATGAGGTGATACAGGAACTCCACGCAGTCCAACACGGGTACCAAGACGTGATCCTCAACACGAGTCACACGCACCAAGGGGAGTGGTGCCTCGAATCGCTGTTTTGTCGGGGACCAGCCGAGCAGGTACGGAACCTCACCTACCGACTCCGCGACTTTGACGGCGTCAATCGGGTCAAGGTGATGGTCATCCGGGACGGCGAGGAATAACGATCTGCCAGAAACCTCCGCGAGGTACATTCGGCATGTCCTTCACCTATACTGAGCGTGATTTTCATCATATTACTGACTACCGTTATACTGTCCGATTAGTCTGATCGGTTAGGCTATCGGGAAGATCTGTCTGAATAGGCTGATCGATATAACCGTACTAATGGATCGGTGTGGAATGTTACCTCAACCGGTTAGGCTAGCCAGTTAGCCTACCCGATACGTCTGACGGGGTACTATAACTGATTAGCTTACTTGATAAGTCATGCTCACATACGCAACCTACAGCGAGGCTGGCGGCGTCGGGAAGACGACGCTCGCCGCGTCACTCGCCGACGAGCACGCTCGAGCCGGTCGCAACGTCCTGGTGATCGACCTTGACCCGCAGTACGGATCGTTGACGCACTTGCTCGGCATCGACGCACCGCGCGATGACGGTGACGCGGACAACCTGGTTCGGCACCTGATCGACCGGCCGAAGGGCGACTTTGAGGACCTCATCCTCGAGACCGACTACAGCTTCGACATCGTTCCGAGTCACAATATGATGGAGCGGCTCGGCGATCTCCTCACGCGGGCCGAACAGATGGCTGCCGATCTCGATGAGGACTTTGATCCAACTGACCAGCTGCGGCGTGTCCTCCTGGAGGCCGACGTCCCCAGCGAGTACGATACGATCATCGTCGACCCGCCGGCGACCGCGGGCCCGCATCTCTACAACGCAGTGAACGCGACTCGGTCGCTGGTGATCCCAATCGAGCCAACAGGCAAAGGGATGCAGAGCATCTACGGCCTCGAGGAACTCGTCGGTGGCCTCGAGGAGACGCTCTTGAGCGATGGCGAGCAGGTTGAGATTGGCGTTCTCGCCGCCGTCCCGAACGGTGTCGGGCGGACGAGCGACCAGCAGGAGTACCTCGAGGAGATCCGCAACCGTGGCTACCCGGCGCCGGTTGCGATCCGCACGCGCGAGTCGCTGTTCCAAGGCTGCTGGAAGCAGCAGTGCACACCTCGGTACTACGTTGAGAACCACCGCAGTCGCAAGCGCGATCACGAGATGGATACCCTCGAGAAGTTAGAGCAACTGGCTGCGGAGATCACGGAGGTCGGTGAACGATGAAGAAAGGCGCCGGCAGTGACCCGTTCGGAAGCGGGGACGACGATGCAGTGGACGGCCAGGACGGCGGGACCGGTGACGACGTCGACGACTCGAGCAGTCGAGACGACCGATCGGAAGACCTCGATGAGGGACTCGAGAGCGAACCTTTCACTGACGATGCCGCTGTCGAGCAAGCGATCGAGACTGCTGATGATAACGAGCTGGACCTTCCGCAACCCGGTCGTGATGACTCGGGTGTCCCGTGGGTCTACACGCGGTCGAACGTCAAGGACAGCCGGGACATGGTCCAGTTCTACCTCCGTGAGGCCGTCCAGACCGCCGAGGATGACTTCGTCGACGCAGTCAGCGATGTGCTCGGGACCGACGTCTCGAAGACAGACGTTCGGGAGGCAGCGTACGTTGCTGCGATGCGTCAGCCCGAGATCGTCGCTGAGGAACTCGAGCGGTGGGGTTTCGAGTCAGAGTGACTTCCGGGATAGGTCTTATCTGTTGAAGTTTTTATGCACTTGTACTTCCTTTCGGGTGATAGATGCATCTACCATCGGGTGAAACCCTTGCCCTGACACCAGAGCAGACTGCCCGCGCGAAGCAGCTTCTGAAGCGAACTGTCGATGGTGAGGTTGAATCGCCGACCAACATCGTGGACTCGTGGAAAGAGCCGACCAGCACTATTGACTGGGAGCGGAAAGAGGATCTGTTCCCAGAAGAGGAGGGCTTCATCACACCGTCGGCAATCGCGGGTTCGGTCAGCTCACCGAACCGACTGGAAAAGCACCGAATCAAGAAGATATTGGTGTGCCTGCTCGAGGAAGAGTTTGAGGTTCAGAATATAGCTCCGCCGAAACTCCGGAAGTACGGTGACTGCTTTTATGTGACGGGTGACGGACACCACCGCAGTATGGTGGCAAGAGCAATCGGGTTAGATGAGCTGTACGCCAAATCCGAGATCGTCCCACCAGAGCTCCTCATACAGCCCGACCGGTGAACTACTGAATCTGTCGTTCCATGTAGCGATATGTGGTATATAGAAGGTGTAACACACCACCCTCGCGGGTGTAGTCCAACAGGATTAGGCTCCGAGGTTATCGCCTCGAGACCGCTACTCGCGAATGCGGATTCCGGGAATGGACGTCTCTCGAGCGCTTAATCCCCCAGTATGGTCGCTCGAGAACCCTTTCCTACACGGATTACGAATAGACTTGATTATCCGAATAATCAAGTGTACTGAACAATATTGGAGAGTTTCCAGAAAATAGATTTAGGCGATATCGGGTGGTATGAGTCCTCAGACGGCCACCAAGCTTAATCGGGACCAACCGAATGCTCGAGATGGCGGGATGGGGAGTCCGTCGTTGCCGATAGACTATCCATTCGACTCGAGACATCGAAACCCGCCACTGATCGAGATCGCTCCAACGTCAATGGCCAGTCTCGATTTCGATCGCACCCCTACCCGATTGGCATACCACCTTTCGATAGGGGTCTAGCGCTGGTTGTCCCTCGGCGTTTTCTCGTGCCTCTGAGTAACTGTAAGAGAAGTGTCCGGGTAAGTGGGGGATTGAAGTTGGATGTAAGTTACCCGGACAGGAATCAGTATCAATAGGAGAGTAATAAGGACTGGGGCTGTTTCGAGTGCTGAGTCGTGCTTATGTCTGGTGGTTTCGGACAAACGTGCTGCGACAGATAACCAAGAATGAGTATATGTTGGGACAAATACTATTGTGACTCGTCTCAAAGCTGAGGATGCTCGAGCCGGCTGGTAGGCAGTTGGTGGTTTCGACCGGCTCGAGCATTCTGACAGTAGGAGTCACACCTAATAAGCTCCTAGAATGGTTCATTCAATCCAGTATACCTAATACGATAATAATATCTGCCATCCAGTAGGGTGCTGAGCGCCGAGACTGTTTATACGAAGCCGCGGCTAGCGACAGTGATGCCTCTGGACGATCGCAGCGACGATCTCCTCGTCGCGGTCGCGCTGACGGAGTTCTCAGTTCACTATGAAACGATCGACTCAGACCTCTCGAGAAGAGCGTGGCAACTGGCCGCGAATCGACTCCTCGAGTACGACGTCGACCCTCGCGACGTCGACGAAGCACTCGAGATCGGGCGAGAGTGCTAAACGGTTATGTGTATCAAAAGCCCCAGCGGTCAGGATGGGGCCGGTCCACGGTAGCTGAGCGGCAAGGGTGTAGTCGGCGGGTAGTGGGATGACTGGTCGCTACGTCGCGTGGGTGCTACGCGACAGTGGAGACGTTCGGCGCAAGCACTATCAATCCGGCCACGATTCCGAGTTTATTGGAATCGCCGCTGGTTGTCACTATTCCCCAGACTAACTCGACGGCAACTGATTGGCTCTACGAGTACGATGTCGGACCGCGTGATGTTGATCGCGAGGGGATGAGCTGTAACGACGATGTTTCGCTGGACGTTGACCACAAGTCGATAGGTTGACGCCTCCGAACGTCTCGCGGAGGTGGTAGATGTGCGGCCCAGTTCGGTTGGCCTCGCCGTTACGGATACAGCTCTCGACGATTTCGCCGTCCAAGTGCCGATTGTGTTCGTCGTACTTGTCCCGGAGTCGCTCCTGGAAGTGGACGGTCGGCCGATACGCCGATGGCTCTTGAGGTGGATAGGCTGAGCGTCGGAAGACATGAGCGAGATCAGTCGGAGATCGCGACTGGCCGGACAGCGTGATCCACGTCGGCGGTGGCTCGATCAGACTCGAGAGCTCGGGCGAACGCCGCGCCGAGAACCTCCGTTTCGTTGCCCTGAGCCGACCGCAGTTGTTGCAGCTCGCGGACCGCGGTGTCGAACTGCTTGGCGTCGAGGTCGTATTCAGTCTCGAGGGTGATGTAGCGGTAGATGTTCTTCGCGAGCGGTTTGAGCTTCTCGAGGGACTTGTTGCAATGATTCCCGTTGCAGTCAGTCCCGCAGTTCTCGCAGAAGCAGGTTTCGAAGCGTCGGTTCGAGTCGTTCGAGTCCCACAACGTGTGCTCCTGTGAGCCGTTCTCGGTGCGCTCGAACCACTCGTTTAGTGTGATCACGACCGGGTCGCCGTCCTCGAGGCACTTCTCCGACCCGAACCGCTCATCGCTCAGAGTACCTCTTCGGTCGCCTCGTAGCGACTGGCAAGGCTTTCGAGACCGCTCGCGAGGTCTTGGAGCTTCTACTCGTCGGGATCGTGCCGGCGGATGACGTGACGGATCTCCTCGCGGAACTCGAGGTCGCCATCACTCGACATCGGTTTCTCCTCCGTCGGTTGCGACCCGCCAGTCTCTGTCGCTACGCTCGGTCAGACACTCGAGACACGGCAGGACGTCGGCGTCCGGTCCCGGACAGTCCTCGACGCCGTTCCAGCACTTGTTGGACTGCTCCGCAACGCCGGCGTTCAAGTAACCGCCAGCGTCGATCGCAGCGCGGTCCCAACTCAAGCGTCGCCACCCCCGTTCTGATCACTATCTGTCGGTAGTGTGCGTGTGTTTCATGCTAAATACGTCTGAAGAATAGGGTTTTAACAGAGCCGTTCGAGCGTGTCGATTAGCTTTTGGGCCGTGTTGCTAATCCGGCCAAGCCGGTCAGAGATCGCCTCGGGATCGTCACCATTCCACGCCGCAAGGTAGAACGCTGATCCACTCATATCTAGCTCGAAGTAGCGCCCCACAACGTACGCAACGGCTTCGGCTTCCAGCTCGCGTTTTGACCGCTCATTACGATCCTCAATATCAAAGTGCAACAAGGCGTGGGCGAACTCGTGGATGAGTGTCCCAGCGAGATCCGCTTGGTTGTCTCGATCTTTTACTTCGACTCGCGGGCGCATGGTCATCGGACAACGTTGCTTGCAGACTCCCTTCGCTTCCCCATAGTACCACTCGTCAGGGGAGACAATCTGTGCGTCGACATCCAGCTGCTCTGCACTCTCGAGGAGGGCCGGCACTAGATTACTGGCATCTCCATATGCTTCGGTTTCGAGATCAGGAAGCGGCTCTCCGTCGGTCTGCGAGACATCGAAGACAGCGGTCGGTTTGAACCCGACAAGCCCTTTCGACCACTCCTCGGACTGCGTCTTGTCGTATTCACAATCACTATTTTCGTGGTAGCTCGGCGAGTTTCCGCATTCGGGACACTGTTTCGTGATGATCGGTGCCCAGATCCAGATCGCGCTCTCGCCTTCTTGGACGTAGCGCTCGAACTCGTTTGCCCACGTGTTGTACCCTGCAACCCGAGTTGCGTGGGGACACTGGTGCTTGATGAGGAGCGTATTTCGGTACGAGTAGTCGTGGAATTGGCTCTGTACGTCGAGCCAGGCTTTGAACTCCTCACTGGCTGCAGCGTCGTTGACGAGGTCTGTAAGGTCGTCAACCCACGTTTCGATCGTACTGTTCATCTCGTCGCTGCGCGTCTCGGTGTCGGTGAACGAGGCTGCTCGCTCTGTGGTCACTGCCATTGGAATCACTTGTGTTGACGCTCTCGCCTGCTCGAAAGCGCCTCACCCCTCTCAGGGGAACAACAACACCACTCTCGTCGCACACCGGATTTCGAGTGAAAAACCGGCTCACGGCGGGATGAAAACGCTCTGTTCATCGACGATCTCCTCGAGTCGATTCTGCGGCCGATGCTCGAAGTAACAGTTGTACGAGCAGTACCCGCAGATCTCACCAGTATCGTACTCGGCTACGAACGGGCCACGATCGGTTACCAGTCACGACTCCTCGCGAAGTTCTTCAGCTCGCTGGGCTAGCAGTTTGAGGATCGGAAGGCGTTTCTGATGCTGATTTTCATAGGCGACACACGCCTGGAGTGTCTCCATGTCGGTGATCGTCGTGATTCCCGCATCAATAAGCCGGGGATTCGATGACTCGAGGCGCTGTGCTGGCGTCAGTGGCTCGTCAGTGCAATCAGTTTCAGACATCGTGGGAACCTCTCACCTCTCGAGGAGAGAAACAACACCACGAGACAGTGCCGCTGATCTGACGGTCATCTTGGAGCAGCGAGAGAGTCTCGCCGCCCGTGTTCCTGGTTCACTGGTGGTGCGTGTCCTCTCTTGGATTGTCAGGATCCGGACCGTGTCGAGGTGACTGACACCTGGTGCACTCCCAGATCGGCGAGTCGGGAATCTCTGGAACTGGTACTTCATCGAAGCCACCGAATGTGTGGCGCGTCGTCTCTCCACACGATCGACACTCCAGATTACGACGAGTTCGCCCCTCGCGACGGGGGGTCTCGGAGCGATCCGGTGGGGAGACGTGTTCGAGGGCTATTGCGGGAACGATCCAGGTGAGTGTTGGTTCGTCCCGTCGTGGGTATTCCGCAGTATCCCAGTTGGGATTGGTTCGCTTGAGCGTGCCGCCGGCAATCAGCTGGCCGATCTCCTCGATGTCAGTGATCGGCTCGCCCTCAGCGTCGAACAGCACTGGATCGAGCGTCGGCCGGTTGTTGGTGTCTTCATCGTCAGCGCTCTCGTCAGCAACGATGGTGTAGTCGTGACCGGCGTTCTGGCGGATGATATCGAGCTGGCGTTGCCCTTCGATCGTATCGACAGCGGCGGCAGTAGGCAACTGGCCCCACTCACGAGTGAAGCGTGTGACGAGTTCGCCCTCGAGATCGGCGATGAGTTCACACTCGTCGATGCCGTCGATAGAGGTGGTGAAGGGATCATCAGTCAACCCTTTGTAAACGGCTTTAGCTTTGCTGATGGCGTTCTGCTCGGTTTTCGCGTCGACGAGAACGTGAACCAGCCCAGTCAGTTCGCGCTTGGTGTCGGGTTCAACCGCCAGATCACCGTAGTCGAGGCTGTTCGTGAAGCAGAAGTCGCACTTTGTTCGATCGTGAGCGATCTCCGTGCCACACTCGCACCGATTCTCAGCGGTGGAGTCGTCCTCGTGAGACGCTGGTTCAGGAGCGTCTGGATACCCTACGTGACCGTTCTCGAGCGAGTCGTCGACATGTTCGTAGCTACCATCGTCGACGGCTCTTGAGTCGGTCGCATCGGGGGCAATACTACCTTCGTCTTCGGGAGCGAACTCCCGGCGGTCGTCATCGTCGTAGTTCATGGTGTCGTGGAACCTCTCGGTGTGTCGTCAATTTTCGCTCTTATCCCTGCCCTCGTTACTCTCCGGGTAGTGGAGTGAAAGTGAAATGAAATCTTGTCAACGAATCAAAAGAGTTATCAATATGTGTTGTTTAATACACATGTAGGGGATCAGAGCTGTCAGAGACACCTCATCCGCGCTTTCCGTATGTTTTGCTTTTCTATCGTCGAGGCGATGAGTTGACTCTTCTCTCTCGTCCATAGTCCTGAATGCGCTGTGCAGCGGTGCGTTCGCCAAACGAAACTCCACTCTTCTCGATCACTCGCAATCACTGAATTCTGAGAATGTTTGTTGGGTGCTGTCTGCACTCGACCTTGCCGATGAGCGTCGCGACGGCATCGACGCTCCAACTGGGGAAAAGACCCTCGGCACCGAGTGAGCAGGGAAGTGTCGGGAGCGCATCTGGATCAAGTAGCTCTTCACTATCCGTCTCCTCGATCGTCACCGTGTCAGGGTCGAACGGGACGTCTGCAGGAACGGTCGGTCCGGCACAGATCACGGCGTTGTCGGTCTTGCACGGACACTTTGTGTAGCCAGTCTCGTACGCGGCGTTGATCCGATCGGCATGCGGCTGGCGGATGCGATGTCCACTCGGTCGTTGCATTTCCGACCTGGCTTCGCTCCACACGACGAGCACTCGATCGCCAGAACCGGATGATACGGTTGAGCAACGCCACAATCTTCGCACGTGACGGCTGCTGTCACGGAGTCAATGGTTGGTTCCATGGGGCTCACCCCTCGAGACCGTCGAACAACACATCGGTCGTACTCGCGTCATCCCAGACCGATCTCGCTCACGCTTCCGAATCGATCGTGAACTGCCCGGTCTCATCGCTCTACGCGGAGGCTGAACCTACTTCGTGAGTACTATTTTACGGTTATTTTCATGCTTATTGCTAGCAGTAGACAAAGTATTACGACTGCACGCTACGTAGATGTATTGAGGACCCATGAGGATCGTTCAGAACGTGGTTCGCTGGTACAGACTCAACCATGGCGTCGGGAAAGAGATGCTGGATAGTGGTGCTGAACTCATGCCATGTCCGTACTGTGAAAAGGAGACACCAGTCTTTCAGTCAACATATAATTCGGCAGGGTTGCCAATTTTGTTCAGTGTCTGTCTCTGGTGTGATGGATTTATTGAATTCGGTGGCGCCTCCCTGCAGCCGCACGAGCCGTATGCAACCGCACACGATCCCCAGAGTGAGGAGCGGCATTCGAAGCCATAGTTTGTTCGTTTACCTGTAGAATTATGGATGCTGTTACCGTGACTCGTGACATGGGCACGGATGATTCGTACTCGACCGGTCTCCTTGAACGAGATACAGAGAACCCGGCTGTTGGAACGTTCCCACCGACCGTGTCGTCGACTGCGTTCGATGCCGTGACCCGTGGCGATCTCATTTATTGGGGAGAATGGTCGAATCGGGATGCTCTCGTGGTCACGAGGCACCGGTCGGTCTACGACGCCGATTCTCGGTTCACAGAGCTGGGCCAGTCTCTGCTTGACAGCGACGGTGCCACTACGCTACCGCCACCTGTCGTGGATCGCATCGAGCAGTGGGCAGCGGAGAAGATCCATTTTGTCCGGGACGAGTCAGTACCGATGGTCTGCTTGCTTATGGCCGACGACGCGTTTCAGACGCATAGTAACGAAGAATAGAAAGGTGAGTTGTTATCTCTTCTCGGCTGGAGTGTTCATCCGAAGTATCGACCTGATAGAGGTATCCGCGTTCGAGCAGTCGTGTGATCGTGTGTTCAGCATCCGCTCGTTCGAGTACCATCTCATCGGATGCATATAGTACGTCTACTGCTTGTTCCCGGTTGGCGGTGGTACAGAACTGTTCTCAAGGACTACCGCGACGGATCTCGGAGATCACCCTCATCATATACTCAACCGGATCTCGTATATCATATCCTGATATTCGATAATGGAAAATCCCCTTCGGAAAATCGAGTTCTGGCAGCCCAGGGTGTGTGAAGACTTCTGCACCACCGCCCGACGAGCAGTATGAACGGTTCATGAGCGAAATCCAAGAATCAGAATCACCGCAGGAGTTCGGCTACGACCACCAAGCTTGGCACGTTTTGCCCTAATAGGGATGTGTTATTCGCGACTCGAGGTTGTCCCTTCCGTTGCAGCGGTGACCTGGTCAAGAAACTGCTCAATGACTGCACTGGCTTCTCGTTCCAGTTCCTTAGCAGCAGTATTGCGAGGAAGTTCATACACCGTGATCTCACCACTCTGGAGGTCAGTGAGTTCGTCTTCACTGCTTTCGATATTGAGGATGGCAGTCCTGAAAATAACAAGTGCACGTGTTTCGTTGATATCCAAATACTGGATATTGCAGGACTCTAAGGTAGCAAAGAGATCTATTGGAGCGGGGAAAGTGTAGCGCTGAGTGAGATCCGAACAGTCATCCATTATAGTCCAGTGATGGTTCTTTCTTAATAGTCCCTCTTGTCAAATGAATGACTTTTCAAGGCGAATGGCATTCGTTTGTCATCCGATCCAGATGGTATTCATTCTATCAGGCATTCAGTTTGATTATCTGTCAGGACATCTCTTCTTCCTCAATTTCGGGGAGGATACTATTTTATACGCATATGTATACTAGCTGAAGTGAAGCCATGATTCCCTGTCACACGCTCCATGGCTTTGTTCCCACCTTGTCAGTAGACCATTCGTCTTTTGGTGTCTGCCCGTTCTGCGAATCAACCGGTAACTCACACTTTAGCGCCAGTTAGCTGAGGATGCTTTATGAGGTACTGGTACTTGCCGTCCTGACGTGTGTTCTGGACTGTCGATCGTCATGGTGAGGATCGACCCTCCTCGGCGTTGTTGTCTGCGCTGAGTCCGTCGTAGGGCAGTAGCTGTTCCTCGCTGTCCCCGTCTCCGACGGGCGGCTGTTCAGAGAGGGGAACGTCTTCGTCGAACGTGTGTTCGTATACGTCTAGGAGTGGCATGATGATCAGTCTTGGAGAGCGTGTATTGCTTGTACACGCTCCTTCCACCCCTCTGAGGGGGTGAGCAACACCACAGAGAATCCACGTGGTACAATCCTTACTGTTGATCGACCGTTCGCGTCTCAGGTGTCGCGAACGAGCAGCATCTTCTCGGTGAGTTTGACGTCGTACTCACCGACTGAGAACGCGACCGACACCGATTCGCCGGTTGTGACGAGTCGATCAAGCGCCTCAGGGTCGATCGTGTCGGACAAGACGATCCCGTGGGTTGGTCCCAGCTCGGTTGACGGGCAGTTTTCGAGACTCGCGATTGCTTCGATAATTGCAATGCTCGGCGGCGTTTCCGACCATTCGTATTCAAGGTGCTCAGTATTCATGATTCACCTCCGCTAGTCCGGCCCCTGCTCCTGAAAATCGCTCGCGCTGGGATCGGCAGTTCGGACAGGCGTGGAGCGTTCCGGTGTTGTCCGAAAATACCCGCTTATACTGTTCTGTGACGTGCGCGCCACAGTTCGAACACTCAGGCATCGTCAGGCCTCCATAACCGCGTGTTCGTACATCGCACGCGTCGCCTCGAGTTCGATGATCGAGTCTGCGAGGGTCAACGGTTCGACTAGGTGCTCATCGAGCGTTTGCAAATCGGCCAGCACTGCTTCGAGTTCGGCCTGCATCTGCTCGTCAGACCAGCTGCCGACGGGGTCACTCATCACGACTCACTCTCCGGGCAGCCGGGCGCATGCGACAGGTTGTCCTGTCCACCGAGTTCGACCAGCAGCTCGCGTTCGCAGTACGTACACCGGACGTACGCCTTCCCGCCCTGTTCCGGCGGTTCGACATGCCGCGTGTACGTCGGTTTCTCGGGCTCACTCTGAGTAGCCTCGGCGGCTACGGTCCCGCCGTCGGGAACTAACCGCTCTGTACGAGCAGTCACCTCGGCTTCCGCACGCAAGCGCCGTTTGCGGGCTGCTTCGGTTTCGTAATGTTCTGCTCGCTGTACAATCTGCTTCAGCTCTCTGAATCGATTCATCTGTCAAACCCTCCACCCCTCTCGAGGGGAGAACAACACCACCGAGCGGAGAGCTGGGCGTCCAGTGCTGTCGCTGGGTGTCTTCGTGTCTGATTGAGCTCTAGTCAGCTTCTGGGGTCACTGTCTCTCGATCCCACACTGGCTCCCACTCGCTCTCGTGTCCGTCAACGTGATCTTCATACGCCGAAAACCAGTAGCGATCGTAGCCGCGAGATTCGGTCCCAAGCCACTTGCCTGATGCGAGCGCGCCGTACTCATCAGTCTCGGGAATCGGCTCAGCCTCTTCGATGGACCACGTGTACTGGCTGTCGAACTCGGCGATGAAGCCCTGGTCGCCAGACGGTTCACGCAGCGTACACCGAGTGTTGCAGGTCGCACAGAAAACGCCCTGGTAGACAAGATGTGTCCATTCGTCGGAGCCACAGACAGGACACTTCACCGTGTCGAACGCACCAGCATACCGCTCTTCAGTGTCGACGATCGCCATCACTCGTCACCTCTATCTGGACCGATCCGCGTCACGCGACCGATCCTGGCGTGGGCACCAGCCAGTACCAGCGAAACGTGCTCGAGCATCGAGATGTCGGTCACAATCGTGTTCCCGTCCTTCTGGAGGACGACGACACCGCTGTCGTGGAGCCAGATAGAGACGCCAATCCCCCAATGATGCCATCGACCTGGTGAGAGTGCTCTCGACGGAAGTGAGAGACTCTCGTCACCGCAATCGATCGCCGCCTGAATGCCCTGGCGAAGCGCCCACACTTGCGATTCGGTGAGCGTGTCCACGGGTGCGTCAATCTCGTCGACATACGTCAGCAGATCTGCCACCATCAGACCTCACCTCCGATGATCCGATCGATCTCGGCCAGTTCGCGCGCTTCAGCAGCCTCGTCCGCATATCCGACGTCGGTGGCATAGCGCTCGAGGACGGCCACGGCTCTATCGTCGTCCGTGGCTGCTCGTTCGAACAGCTTCTCAAAGACGGTGACGACCATCCGATCGGCGACCTGGCGGCCAGCATCAGCTGCTTCACTTTTGATGCGACCAAGCCGTGACTCGGGATACGCGTAGGTTTTCGAAGGCCTGGACTTCAGATTTGAACAGTAGACGACATCGAATACGCGCTCATCGTTGGTTGTGTCGAATCGCGAGTTCCCGTAGTTATCGAGCAGATTGTAGTTGTTCACCTCAGACCACTCAGCTACCGTCTGTCCAGTATCTGCGATCACGTGGACTGGTCGCCCCTGTGCGAGGTCCAAGCAGACGTCACCAAGTTTGATCGACTGTTCGTTCATCGGCTCACCTCGTCACTGAGAGTGCGAGCA
Source organism: Haloterrigena turkmenica DSM 5511 (assembly GCF_000025325.1). Taxonomy (NCBI): domain Archaea; kingdom Methanobacteriati; phylum Methanobacteriota; class Halobacteria; order Halobacteriales; family Natrialbaceae; genus Haloterrigena; species Haloterrigena turkmenica. The sequence continues at coordinate 123,111 of NC_013746.1, forward strand.
AGCGTTGCGGCCTGCTGTTCAATCGGCTCGTGGTGGGCGTGTCTGACGTTCAGGAGCGCAAGGTGCGCTCCAACCCCCCACAACTCTGCCTGGTGCAACTCGTCAGCAAACTCCGTGAGAACGTCGTCAGTCGTCTGGCGACCATCGGTGAGACCGTTGATCCGAGCTGCAATCTGATGAGGGATTGCATCTCGACAAGAAGGATCTCGTCCTGTGTAGTCGGCCATCGTCTCGACGAGTCCCGCAAATGCCTCAACACGTCCGTCGACCATGACGTCCCACTCTTCGAGGTCATCCTCGTCGACGGCGTACGTCACAGCGTCGGGTTCCTGTCTCTCAAGGAGAGCCTCGAGAGCCGCTCGCTTCCAGCTGCGGTAATCACGGAACTTCCAGAACGTGGCGAACTCTTCGAGCGTCTCGATCGAGTACTCGATTGAGATGTCGGCGCGAACACGCTCGGTCGTCTCGTCACCATAATCAGTGATCCGGGTAATCGGCCCATTGGCAGTCGCGAGGAACCGTCGTGGAAGCGGCGTCGTGCAGTCGGTTGACTGCGCTTCGTTGGGTGTTTCCGTTGGCTGTGCTGCCGTCTCGTCTGCTCGTGACATCTGTGATACCCTCCATCCCTCTCGAGGGTGCAACAACACCACGTGCGGTACGTTCGTGCGGATGCTGGTCGACTCTGGCGAAGTTACCCCACGATTTAGTGTCATTTTCACCTCGTGGCAGGGTGTCATAGAAAAGTTCCTATACCCTTTCTCTGTGACTACCCGACAAACGGCAAGTACAGACGAAGGTGTTACCGGATCGGCTATTTACCTCTCTGATAGCTGTCAAAAACAGCATACTGAATGCAGAGGATGTGGTTAGCACGCAGAGCTATTTAATTCGGATAGCACCGACTGGAACGGTCAATGAGGAGGTTTGGGAATGTATCAGAGCCATTAAACTGCCTGAAGGAAAGATCGAGCCATGAAGTTCGCCGACCGAGAGCAAGTATACGGACGGGAGGAGTATTACTGGGGTAGAGAGCCAAACGATATGGCCGAGAAGACGGCGGAAATTGCTTCACAGGCCAATTCTGGCATAACGGTGATTGACGTTGGAGCCGGTGAAGGTCGGGACGCGGTGTTTTTTGCAGAACAAGGATGGAACGTGTATGCGATGGAGGTTTCTCCGAACGGCCTGGCGAAGGCCAAACGTCTTGCCAACGAGCGAAAGGTGTCCCTCCAGACAATCGAAGCTGATGCAAACGACGCCACCTTCCCCGAAGCGGTTGACGTAGTTTATTCGGCCGGTGCGATTCAATATATCCGACCTGAGAACCGGGACCGACAGTTCAACCACTTCAAAGAGAAAACGACTGTCGATGGGGTTCACGCAATGTTCGCTTTCGTGGATCATCCTGACGTTCCGACCGCACCGGACTGGACGGAACGCGAGTATTTCTACGCACGAGGCGAGCTGATGAAATACTACCGTGACTGGGAGGTCCTCGAATTTGAAGAGGTGATCTTTGACGACGAATCGGGGAGTGAACCCCACCGACACGCAGCAGAGATACTGTTCGCACGGAAACCAAACTAAACCGTCGATCTATCCGTCCACCTGCGCCATCTGTTACACGTAGACGCTGGTTCGAACGATTCCCCTGCCCGCGCTTCTGGGCTACTATCGTGCGAGATACGCGCGTTCTATTCAGCAATGGCTCCGCGATATTCCCGAAAACTGTCACAAATAGCGCGATGGATACAGAGGGTGTATATAGCAAGCAATTTTCATTTCTTCCAGTTCCTTTGTGCGGATGTCCCGTTGAGTAGGTGTGCACATTGACCGAGCTTTCCCATCAAATTGTGATCATTTTCAAACAGTGTACCCGATACGCAGCGCGTGTTTCGCTAGGCCAGCAGTATCGAATGCTCCGTTAACGGCAATTGCATCGGTATTCGTATCGAGGCATGGATCGGTCTGGTCCTCGATCAGTCTCTTTCATCAATCCTCGTAATTAACGATGGAGCGGAAGCCGCCGTAGGCCATACGCTCCGAGTCGAAAGGCATGTCCTCGGTGAACTGTTCTGGGTCCATCGCGGAATCATCCATCACCTTCGTGTTCACCTTGTCGCGGTGCTCCCGAGACTCGAACACAATAAAGGAGAACACGACCGTTTCGTCGTCCCCGGTTTCGGCGAGCTGTGGGAAGGTCCGTATCGACATCTCGTCCATATCTGGCTCCATGTCGTCTCCAACCCCTTCGAAGTACTCGAGAGCACCGTGTTCGATCCAGAGTTTGCCGGCCTCATCGGCCATTTCCCGGTACGAATCGAGCTTGTCGTTCGGAACAGGGAGGACGAATCCATCGACGTATCGTTCCATAACTTGTGCATGGAAGACGCGACAGAAGTTGAACTTTTTTCCTACCAACCGAGATATATCTCACTGGTATATTTTCTCTCGTTATATACATCCACTGTACATAACACGCTGTTTTTAACAGTATAGAGAGAAGTATAGTACGATTTCGGTAACTGTACGGCCGCTACTGAGCGATCACTATCTTCGCAAACCGAGCTGAATCTCGTGCTACATTCGCACCCTGTATTCAGTACGATTCTCAAAATTCCATTGGTACCTGACAGAAATTACAGTGGTAAGTTCGCAAGTGTAGTGAACAGATAGTTCGCTCCAGGTTAAAAGAACGTCATGTGGATCGTTCTCTGATACCCTCTCGTGGGGTAACTCACGACGCCGGCGGACTCGCTGTGGCCTGCAACCCGCAGGCCTCGAGTTCTCGAATCCGCTGTGCGTTGCGTGCAGCCTCGAGAACGGACGTTCGGATCGCGACTGCAACCCGATGTTTGCATGCACCCTGGTGGTGTTCGTCTGCTGGACACGGACAGCTGTGCGGCAAGCCGTCCTCGATCGTCACTAGGTACTCGTGGTCCTCGGGATTTGCGTGACTGGCGTTGCGAACGAGGACACCCTGCGCGACAAGTTCGAACTCGAAGGCTTCGTACTGGGCGCGTCGGAGCGTCCGCTGAGTCGGGTCAAGTCGTTCGATCGGATGTGCTGATGGTGATAGTGACATAGATTGGGAGTAACTACCGCTAGACTGGTCGATCGTCTCGAGTTACGCGCTCTCACAGTCGGAGCAGATGAGTTGAACGCCGAGGTCACAGGCAGTTTCACAGCTCTGGGTCGGAACAAGCCCGAACTTCCCGCAGTAGTCACAGCTCGTGTTAGTGTGCTCAGGCGCGTCGAATACGCCGAAGCGAGAATGCTCGACGGTCGAATCGGACTCGGTAGTGAACTCAACGGCGAGTGGGTTCGTGATCCGGCTGGCAGTTTGCATCGTCTTTGATTCCTCTACCCCTTTCAGGGAGCGAACAACGCCACCGGCTGTTCAGAGAGCGGACGTCCAAAGCGTGAACGAGAACCAACAAGGAAGGCCCAGCAGCACAACGAGCGAACGCAGCAACCGATGGGAGCGAGGTGAGCGCAGTGAGCAGCCCGAGACTTGGAGGTGGGTGGGAAGCGGTGGGTTGGGTGGAGTGGGATGGAAACGACGCACTAGAACAGCCACCCCCGTAAAAGACGAGAGTGAAGGGCCTGCTCGGGTGCGTTAGTTGTCCGGGAAACTACCACGAGCCGCGCAGCCCGAGGCTATACTCGAGTGCACTATCAACCTCATTCATCCGCTCATCGGGGATGGATCCGACGACGTTTTTGATCCGGTGTTCGATCGACACAGTTCGGATCTGACTGCACATCGCGACGGAGTCCTCGCGAAGGTGGCTTTCATCGGCCGTTATGAGCACTTCGAACGGATACAAATTGTCATCAACCGACGTCGTGAACGGGACAATGATCGTTGTGGGTGCGTTTTCGTTCCCGACGTTATTCTGGACAACGAGACATGGTCGCGTCCCCCGCTGCTCCGATCCTTTCGTCGGGTCGAGCTCAACGATCACAATGTCTCCCCGGCGCACCTCCATCTATTCCCACTCCGGGACGTCGCCGAGATACTCGTCGGCCTCTTGCGAAACGCCGTCCATCTCCTCATCGAGGTCTCGAAGCTGATCGGCCCGCGCACGATACCCGGCCGCTAGATCGTCCCGAGTGATCGGTTTCTCGATAACGATTTTCCCCGACTCTTTGCGGATTTCTATCTCGTCACCGCCGCCAATGTCAAATTCTTCGCGTAGTTCCTTTGGGAGAGTGATCTGCCCGCGGTCGCCAACACGTCGTTTCTTTACCTCGCCCATACATATTCATATCATATCCATACTCAAAAGGATATCGGGCGGGCGGAGGCAATTGCTTGGCTGGCCAATCGCCCGGCCGTGCTGGACCCTGAGGATTCTGAGCGTCCTCCACTCTCCAAGAGCGATACGTCTTCAAGGAGTGCTACTGCATCAGCGTTTCTCTCTCGATCTTCCTCGCTCAACTGATCCTCGTCGATGCTTCTGAAATTGCTCCACGCACGCCACAGCAGGTATCCGAGGATGTGTTGGTCATCCATCTTTTCTACTTTATCCCTTTCAGGGGTCGAACAACGCCACCGGCTGTGCGTTCGTTTCGAGGCTGTTGGCTTAGACGATCGGCTTTGGTCCCCGCGACGAGAGGGCGCCCTCGCCGTTCTCTCGCTCGTCGTCCGTCAACAGATCGTATTGCTCCTCGCGGTCACTGCAGACGGTTTCTACGACCTCGAGTGCTTCCTCGAGCGTTGAGACTTCGGCTTCGATCGATCCCCAGTCAGGATTCATGTTCGGGTAGACGGCCACTTGGTACGTGCCGATGAAGCGATCGTGCCAGCTTGCCGATGGCTGGTACGACGTCTTAGGTACGATCGTCACTTCTACTGGCGTCGAGAACGCTATCTCGTCAACCTCGTCCGCGATGAACCGAACTAACGAGAGCACATACTGCTGCCGACCCAGTTCCCACGGACGGACGCTGCCTTGTTTGCAGTCCCACGTGTCATACCGTGCGTCAATACTCACCGATGTCTCGAGTGCCTGTGTGGTCGCTGATCGGCTAACCGATTCTTTGAGTCACTTATTGAGCTTACAACAGCGATCGACAACGCCCTCGACTAACTCTCGGTCCCAAAGATGAGTGATTATTTCTAACGTCTACTATAGCTGGCGAACTTTAGTTCAATTCCGAAATAGGGAATTAATGAAGGTCCTGATTGAATCCAACTCAGAGAAATTACATGAAGAGCTTAAGGTGGACTCCAGAGGTAGAATTACACTTGGAAGCGAGTACGCCGGTGAAACTCTATCAGTCGCTATTGTTGACCGAGAAGATTAACCTGCTCTCAAGTATAGCAAATCTATCTTTGCTGATTGATAAATCAATCAATTATTGAATATTGTTTCTGCGAAAGTTTTCAGTTAATTGAAGAGCATTTGGATTACGAGGGAGGAGAGTACCTTGACCATAGGTGTCAAATGACTTTCAAGAACTTGGCGGTATGTTTTGCTTGTCACATACCCGACAATGTTATCGAATTCATCCCCATACTGCTCGAGATAGTCGTGAACACGATTAGTCACGAGTTCGATTTGCTCTGTATCCGTGAGTTGATGCAGAAATGCAGCCGCCGAATCGGTGCCGTGCCGACCAAATAGCGCGACGTCGAGAATCAACTTTGTCTCGATGTCTATTGCAGCGTACAACCAAGACCACTCGCCGTTGATTTTGACAGCAGTTTCGTCAACAGCGACCCGCGACGCCGTTGCTGTCGGCGGGTCGTGTCCTCTGTCAGCCAGCCGATGTACCCAATTCCAGACCACACCATGAGACCGTTCAACGCCTAATGAAGCAAGAATCGTTGTTGTCTTCCGAAGCGAACAACCGGTCTGATGGAGGTGGATGGCGAACGCCCTGACGGGCGTTGCCGTCCGCTCGTTCTCCCGGGATTCTTCTAAATCCGCCGCATAGCTCTCGCTGAGCAGGTCTGCGCGCATCCTAGTCAAGTCACTCAACGACATGCTCGTTTCTCAAACTGGCTCAACTAGACAGTGCCGTCCTCGTAGATTGCACCGTCTGCTTGATTGGTCGTAGACAAACCTTCAGCAAGCAGACGTCTAAACTAACGAGCTTTGTGGAGGTACTGAGTCTAGGTACGTAGCAGGCTTACGTCCCATCAGTTCCGCCACCACTAAAACTCAATATGAATAGAACGCTATTTAGAGTTAACCACGTTCCCCGATGGATTTGAATTTACAGGAGTAGGGGAACTATCTGATCGAAGATTCAGCTTCCAGATCGCCAGTAGACCTACTAGTGATGGGAGGCTAATGGCAATTGCAGAGATAGCGATACCACTTGATTCAAGCAAGCGGCCACCGATAATAGGGCCAACAACTGCACCGATTTGGCCAATCGAAAGAAGGACGCCTGCCATAGTACCGGCACTAGCCGGAGTGATCTCAGGAAGGTCTCCTGGAAGTACATAGAACATCCCGAAGAGACCTCCACCACAGAGCGAAGTTAACACTGCCCCCAAAACAAAAATTAGACGGGAGGGAGCAAACCCGACGATGAGAACACCAGATATCTGTCCGGTTAGCGTGAGATAGAGCACTGATTTTCTCACGATATAGTCGGAAACAGCCGAAAATAGCACCGAGCCAGCCGCAATTAAGAAGAATAATCCACCGATGAGAGTGCTAGAGACCGAGAATGACGAACTCACTGCCCATGTGGGAAAGAGACCAATGAATCCAACACCAGTATAGAATCCACAAATCGTCAGTAACGAGGCGAAATATGTGTTTTTCTTGGAGAATATATCTCTAATCACACTTGTGGTTGACTTGTCCTGATTACTTCCAGTCTCAGTTAGACTGATGTAGTCTGGTTGTTCTTGAGCAGTTGGCGACCGAACTACGAGTAACCAGACGACCGCAACCACGAGGGTAGCAACTCCGTAGACAAGAAAAACATTCTCCCACGAACCGACAATATCGAGTAGCATGCCTCTCGAAAGAAATCCTGCTAGACCAGCACCAACACCCCACCCTGCAAATACGACCCCCTGTGCAAAGCCGAGTTCGTTTGACGGAAACCACTCCGTCGTTGTCTTAATCAGGTTCGGGTTGACCAGAGACATACCGATTCCCGCGACAATGCTTCCGGCTATAAGACCTGTGTAGGTCGGAATCACCCACCGGAGAGCTGTGCCGATTCCTGCAATGAGTGCCCCGATGCCAACGACCCATCGGACGTTGAAATGATCGGCCAACATCCCGCCAGGAAGCATCAAGAACACAAACATGATACTAATCAACGAGTAGGCGAAAACTGCTTTTGTTGCTGGGATCGCCAGTTCACCAGCGACTTCGGGAGCTAGAGCTGATACAGCCGTCCAAATAAGGCTAATTGCAATAATATGTGTGACGGTAACTATCGAGAGAATCACCCATCGATATCTGGGTGGGGGGTCCGAGGAAGTCATTGGGATCCCTCAGTCATGAAATCGGCTGCCTGTTCGGCAATCATGATGGTCGGCGCGTTAGTGTTGCCGCCAACAATAGTCGGCATGATCGAGGCATCGACGACTCTGAGTCCTTCTACACCGTGAACTCGCAAACGGTCGTCTACGACAGACTGTGAGTCGTTCCCCATCTTGCAGGTTCCAACGGGGTGATATATTGTCTCTGCCGTCTTGCGGACGTGTGCTTTGAGTTCCTCGTCGGTCTGTACGTCCTCACCTGGCCAAATTTCACGCTCCCTGTATTTATCTAAGGCGTCAGCACGGGCAATTTCACGAGCGGTTCGAAGTCCCTTGGCGAGTATCTCTAGATCTGTTGATTCAGCAAGATACTGTGGATCGATAGTGGGTGTAGCAGATGGATCTCCGGAAGCAAGTGAAATACGTCCTCGGCTCTCGGGGCGTAGCTGTGTCACACCAATAGAAAACCCCTGTCCTTCCGCCGGGTTGTCGAAGCCATGGCGCATGAAGTACGACGGCCCGAAGTGGTACTGGAGATCGGGCGCTGGCAGGTCAGACTCTGTTCGGACGAACCCACCGGATTCAGCGATATTCGATGTCAATGGGCCACGCTGGTGCTGGGAATACGTATCGAAGTACTGAGGGGAGTTGGCATCATCAAGCGTATCAACCCCTGTTGCCTCGCAAACCACATGTGTGACGAGATGGTCTTGGAGGTTGTGTCCTACGCCCGGCAAGTCTTGTTGCACTTCGATATCGTGCTCACGGAGGTGTTCAGCCTCTCCAATGCCCGAGAGCATAAGAAGTTGAGGCGAGTTGATTGCTCCAGCAGAGAGCACGACTTCGCAATCAACGTTGGCTCGAACGTGGTCACCATCAACTTCGTATTCGACACCAGTGGTGCGACTGCCGTCGAACACTATTCGTGTGACCTGTGCATTCGTACGTGCTATTAGATTGGTTCGGTCTAGTACTGGCTTTAAGAACGCATCGGCGGCACTATGGCGTTGGCCATCTTTCTGGTTGATATGGTAGAATCCAACGCCTTCCTGCCGCTCACTGTTGAAATCGTTGTTTCGAATATGGCCTGCCTCAACTGCAGCCTCAATAAATGTCTGTGATAGCGACCGTGGCGTCCGAGGAGAACAGACGTTCAACGGGCCGTTCTGGTCGTGGTATGCTGAGTCACCAGGCTCAAAGTTCTCACTCCGCTTGAAATATGGCAGTACGTCATCGTAGCTCCACTCATCGTTACCCAGTGATGCCCAGTGGTCGTAATCTACTTGATGGCCTCGGATATAGATCATCGCATTGATCGCACTGGATCCTCCCAAGGTTCTCCCTCGAGGCCAGTACAGTTCGCGACCGTTCAGCTCGGTTTGCGGTTCCGTGTGGTACTCCCAGTCAACCGAGCTCTTGAGTAAATCGGGGAAAGCAGCTGGGATATCAATCTCCGGTTTTTCGTTTGGTTCACCGGCTTCAAGTAGCAATACAGATGTATCTTCATCTTCACTCAGACGGTTCGCAAGCACGCAACCTGCCGATCCAGCGCCGACTACGATGTAGTCGTAGGTAGCTTCGGCGCTCATGGTTATCGGAACCTCCGGCCTTCATTCGCGTATTCGGACGCTGACGAGAAGATATTCTTCGACATGAGATCACTCTCTGCCTCGGCTCGATGTTCGTAGATATCTGCGACCGCCGACTGGACGTCCTCGTTGTCCGGAGCAGCTTCGAGCGCGTAATCAGCAAGGTGGCAGGCTATATGCGAGTCGCCATTTGCTGCGAGGTCCTCCGCCCGACCTACCAGTGTCTCGGCGTTCCCAGCTAAGGCAACGATTTCCTCTGCGAGTTCCTCACGGGGTGCGGGTTTCAATTCGCTCGGACGACCCGACCACCAACCGCCATAGTACCGGAGGACGTTCCGGACGATGAACTCCCCGTCGTCGTAGGCTTCTTGCAACCACGGTTCCTCGGGATCCGGGAGTTCGACCTCTTTAACGATATCAACGTGCGGTGGCGAACCATTATTGAGTGCGTCAAGCGTCCGATCAACAATAGTCTCGAGGTAGTCCGCACCCGTAAGCAGGCGGTGCTGGACTTCCTCTGAGTCATTTACGATTGGTTCACCGTGGCCCGGACAGAGTGTCTCAGCTTCGACAGCAGCCATCTCGCGGAGTGCCTCTGCCCAATCCCATGGGTATCGCTGGGCTTTCTGTGGATTTCCGGCATTTGGAGCGACACCGATAACGAAATCTCCAGAGCAGATAATATCCCGCTCAGGACAGTTCACCCAGGTGTGGTCGTCGGTTTCTCCACGAGCGTGATGGAGTTCGAGCGTGATATCGCCCACGTGGATCGTGAGATCGTCATCGGACAAAGTCGTAGGCGGGTATTCGGGCCACCCGAACTGGCTTGACTCCGCCATGTCGTCAAGCTCGTCAATTCCAGCCGGAGTGCCCCCAAACTGCCGACTGTTGATAGCGTCGTTGTGGCCGACAGTTTGCTCGTACCTATCAAATCGGTCTGGCATCGTCCGGTGGGCGATTACATCTGGTGACTCTTGCCCATTCACCAGGAAATCACCGAGATTGAATGCGTGGTCGAGATGACCGTGAGTGTAGATCGCCGTATGCACCGGTGCGTCGGTATACTTGCGGAGAGCCTCGGCCATCTCTGCTGAGGTTGCTGATAGACCAGTATCGATCAGCACTAACCCTTCACTCGTTTCAAAAGCCGTCACGCCGCTAAAGCCCGAGCAGTAGTAGGTCCTGTCGGTAACCTCGGTGATTGCGATGTCGTCAACGAACATGTCGATCGCGAATGGATCAATGCTTCGTGGCATCACCTACCATTCGAGGGGAGGTAGCAATCAGGACTCTCTTTGTCATAGATAGTCACTTATATACCTATAAGAGACTTCGGCGGCAACAGTCAGCCCAATTCACCACACAGATCGCATTGGTGGGGCCTCGTGGTCCGTATCAAGGGCAGTTCGAACAATCTCGTCTATAACCATATTTTCGATTCGTCGCAAGACATCCCCGACGTTCGCTGCTGTGCAATCAAGCTCGCTGGCGATCTCTTGATACGTTGTTTCCCGTGGCTGCTGGTAGTACCCGAGTTCATGTGCAGTCCGGAGAATCTCCCGCTGCCGGCCACTCAACTTTGTGAACAGTTTCTGTACGCTGGGTTCATACTCGCCAACACGTTCAACGGTCGTCGAGAGAATGCTGGGTGTCTCGTCAAGAGCCCGCTTAATGTCCGCTCGAAGTCCGATGAACGTAACCTCTAGCCCACCGTCTTCATGGAATAGCATAGGCTTATCAACAATTAGTCCATTTCTCATTGGAATATCGATTAGTTCTTCGACAGTCGTTGTCGGCTTATAATGGATATACGCAACCGTGCATTCACGGTGTTGAGTTACCCGATAGTCCGTTGTTATCTGACTTTCCGACAAGATTTCAGAGACAGCAGCAGGGTCACCTTCAAACTCGTAGAGCATGACTGCTGTTCCATCTCCAAGTAGGTGTGAGGAGTGTAATCCAACGGGGACCACACCATCATGCTCAGCGAACTTATTACCGAGCGACTGTGGCCATCCGTTGGGATGTCGGTAGATAATTGTGGCGTATTGCACGATGTCTCCCTTTGTTAGTAGTACACATGAAAGTTCATGAAGATTTCGGGAGTACCAGTTCAGTAATCTTGACCGGCGCCAACTAACCACCTATAATAACCGTTAGGAATTCTTACTCGTAGACTGTTGCAGTATGTAGTGAATCATCTCGACGAGATCTCCGTCGAGGAATTACAACATGCCTTCGACAACGTGGACGGGAAGAAGTCGACAGAACGGCTCTTAGCGGCAATTGCGTTCAAAACAGTGTGACCCAAACTGAGTTGGCCGAGTGGTACGACGTTCAGCGGCGGACGATCTACAGCTGGCTCAAGCGACTCGACACCGACGAGTCGCTTGAACAGGCTGTATCTGACGATAAACGAACTGGGAGAAACTGAAAACTCTCAGAATCACATCTAAAAGAATTTGAAGAAACCGTATACGAACCACCCCACCTAACTCCTCGAGGAGTTCCCGGTCGGTCGCTGAGGACGCTCCCGAATTCGCTGTCCACGTCTCCATCTCGGCGATCAATCGAACGGGCTACGCGATGGCTGCGACGCGGATCCTGCAGGCCAAAAACCTCCGACCGACTCAAGACCGCATCTCGCTACTACAGGTAGTAGTCAGTTCGCCGTATGCTACTGCTCGAGCACTGTACCAACTCGTCGGTGAAGACGAGAGCCGAGAGCTCCGGCCGGACGACCGCTACGCGCTGGGTATGCTCGAACCCAAGCAGTTGCTCGCCAATCTTCCACCGACAGTTGGCCGAATCGTTCACGCGCTTCTCACAGCCGAAAACCGCCTGTCACAGCGGGACCTCGCCGACCGAGCGGGCGTCTCAGCACGGACCATCCGGAACTATCGCAACCGGCTTGAGGCGTTCGATCTCATCCGTATTGACGAGAACGGATATCGTCTGGCGTGGCAGTGTCTAGTTAGGCCAGTTTGAGAAGCGAGCAGGTCGTGGAGCTAGTTTGGCCATGACACTCGCAGACCTGCTCAGCGAGTGCTACGCGGCGAAATTTGATGAATCTTGGGAGCGTGAGCGGACGGCGACGCCCGTCAGGGTGTTCGCCGTCCGCCTCCACGCGACCGGTTGTTCGCTCCGAGAGACACAAGCGATTCTTCGCTTGATCGGCGTAGACCGCTCTCATCAAGCAATCTGGCACTGGGTACATCGGCTAGCTGATAACGTACCAGACCCGCCGACGGCGCAGCCGTCGCGGGTCGCCATTGATGAAACCGCTGTCAAGATCAACGGCGACTGGTCTTGGGTGTACGCTGCAATAGACCTAGACTCACGACTAATTCTTGATGTCGCAGTGTTCGGACGGCGAGGCACCGATCCAGCCGCTGCGTTCCTGCATCGATTGACCGAGAAACACAATCTCTCCGACGCTGTGTTTCTCGTCGATGGCTACGGCTATCTGACTGCCCTCTCTCGATTGGGGTTAAGCGGTCAACTCGACTACGTCGAGCGAAACCTGATCGAAAAGTGGTTTCAGACCTTCAAGATGCGGGTTGACCGCTTCCATAATTCGTGGGTGGGCAGTCGGACGAGCGTCAGAGAATGGCTTGAACAGTACGTACACTACTATAACACACAACGACCGCATCAATCACTCAACGGACAGACGCCAGCCGAGGTGCTAAACTAGACAGTGCCTCTGGCGTTATCGTTCCAGATGACTTCCGAACGCCGTGATTCAGTTGTTCCAACAGTCCTCGAGGAGAACCAGACGCTCCTCGACGCCGCCGACACATTGCTCGAGACACTCCTCCCGCCAGCGCGAGACGGTGATCCCAACGACCCACTTGGCAGCGTACTGTTCTGGCCGCCGGATCCCCAAGGATTACTCAATCACCACCGAGTTGGTCCGTGGCTGCGACTCGCAGCTGCGCTCACAGCAGCAGGGTCTACCGGGAACAACCAGGCCGTGCAGATGGGCCCACCGCTCGAGCAGCAAGCGCTTTCTCATACAACTCCCTAGGATTTAGTGAAGCGAGACCGCATTGCCAGTCTAGCTGTTGTTCTTCCGGCCGGGGACGCCGTAATCGATGTGGACTTCCGGTGTGCTCGGTGATTCAGATGCTGGAGTTCCGTTCCAATCGAGAACATGGACATTCGCTAGTTCCCCAGAAAACTGGAACCGATGGACGCCGGTTTCGATCGTCCCTTCAACAGCATGTTCCGAGACTACTGTAGTCTCCTCGAGTGAATCAGCAGCAACTGGTTCGATATCACCATCGACGCTAATCTCGTAGTTGGATGGCACTCCACGACCGATTACTGTAACGAGATTTGTCATCGTTCTCCCACTTGACATACAGTGGAAGACTCAACTTTGCCAGTATAAGCCTTCTCATTGGCAAAACGGTCGGCATTTCCAACGGTCTCGAACGAACGAATATGGGTTGCACTACAATTCGACGTACTGATCTTCCCACTCTCGTCTATCCTGGATCGCTTGCTCTCCTGCGTCGCCGATCGCATAATAGTTCGTCCGTCGGTCGAGTTCGCCCTTCTCGACCAACTCCTTGTTGACAAGCGTGTCGAGGTTTGGGTACAGCCGGCCGTGATTGATCTCGCTCTCATAGTATCCCTCTATCTCCTCCTTGACATCTTGGCCGGACGGGCGGTCAGCACCTGCGATCACATACAGGAGGTCTCATTGGAAGCCGGTAAAGTCATCCATATTACGAGAGTATTCAACGATGCTGTATTTGACTTCTTTCCATGGAGAATTGTATATTTCCGCGCTGTGAAAGTAGAATATTGTTCCCTGTTGGATATATTCCACACTAAATCAAACGGTGAAAACTATAGCGGAGGCTGGTTCGTGGGTGTCATAGAACGATCCGCATGACGTTCTTTTCACCGAACCTGGAGCTATCCGTTCACTACACTTGCGAACTGAACACATAAACCAGTTTATTCAGACAGATCCTTAACTATCAGAGACAATCGTTTCATACCGTACCAACCGTTATCTAGCCACGGACTGTAAGTCTCTTACTTCCCCTTCGTGGGGATCTCATGAACATTCATACCGACGAATTGACCGTAGAAGTATACATCCGTCCGGACGGACTGGTTGAGCCGATCGACACCAAAATCGACGCGTTACACCGGCTCGACTCTGCGGATCATATTGACAACCTGATGATGAACGCGTGGCCGGATGCAATCACGCTCACAGACCAAACACCCTACAGCGACGCGATCGATGCGTTTGAACAGATGGAAGCGTGGGCCGGTAAACACGGGGCCAGCATCCAACCGCCATTCAGCGTTCGGACTTCCACGTCCACCTTTACGAACGAAACACAGACCACGCTCCGGACTCCAATGATGTGTCTTGCTGTATACGCTGGAGAACAATTGGTGAACGTCTTCCCACACTCATCAGGTGACGATCACCACGGAGTAATGGACGCGATTACAGCCCTCAGAACGGATGACCTTGAGCTGTTCCCGTATGCCCCTGATTCGGCTACACCACCGCCGAGCCACTGTCCAGAATGTAATACTCAATTAACAAACGTACAGGGGATTGGTATATGTCAGTGTTGTGACCGAGTCGAAGTCGGCACCATGCCTCATTACGAGCGAAGTCAGCGGTCGCAGCTTGCGCTCCGACCGTGAGCGAAGAACACCCCCTTTCCTGGTGACAGTCTCCGTAATTTGGTGCTCAATAGATGCCCTGTACTTACCGTTTGTCGGCTAGTCACAGAGAGAGGGTATGGGAACTTTTCTATGACACCCTGTGGTTCGTTTAGTAACTGTGGATAGCGTACCTATTTGGCTTCGGGGCAAGAATGAAGCGTGATTTCTGAGATGTTGTCCTTCGACCTCTCGTCTATGGCTGGCGCACACCTCCCCCGACGCCGTACCCCTATTCATCAAAGCAAACCCAACAACAATCGACTCCTGCTCGCTGTCTGTCACCGTCATCTCTGAGTCCTCTCCCTCTCGTAAGGGACGAACAACGCCACAATCGCGTCGAACTGAGCAGTCACTCGAGCCGTCTCGTTTCTGCCTTCTCTGCTGCTGTGGATGCGGTGACTGGACAGCTCTGTGATGCTCTCTGAGCTGTGCCAGCGGTGGCGCACGATGAATGCGCGCTTCAGCGCGCAGAACGTGCGAGGGACGAGCGATGCGACCACAGGGAGCAAAGCGAGGAGGGTGGGGAGGACGCGAGCGAAGCGAGCGTGTGGTCGGACACACAAAAAAGAGGGGAGGCGACGCTATTCCTGGATCCACCACCGCCCGCGTTCGGGGAACTCGAGGCGACTCCAACCGGTCACGGCCAGGTTGCATCGCTCGTTGTGCCAGTTCTTCGCCGCGTTCCTGATCCGCACCGTCTCTCCCTCGCTCACTGTTGTCTGGTAGGAGTTCTCCCAAATCGTGAACTTCATCTTCTCGGTCTCATCTGCGATCAGTCCCACTTGGCTGATCGACGACTTCGAGGGCTCCCACAGTTTGATGATCTCGCCTTCCACGTCCACTTCGCCTGCCTCCACTTCCGGCACGTCTGCGATGTCCACGATCGTTCCCGATTCGGCCTTCACTTCCTCCATCTCCTCGAGGGTTGCATCGATCATCGACGTCCCGTCCGTCACCCTCTCCGCCAGTCCACGGCTCACTGCCGCCCGGTTTGGCCCCCCACGCACCGTCTCTGTGATTCGCACCGATTGTGTGTTGACCTCCGCTAACTGCTCTTGCTTCAGCTCCGAACGGGGGTCCACCCGTTCAACCCGCCGCTCTCGGCGCTGCTCGACCACGATCTCTCGCGTCCGCTTCTCTCGTCCCTCCTGCCGTCCGAACGTCGCCTTTGCGCTGATCAACTCGAGCTCCTCCTCACGACCCCGAATTCGCTCTTCCTGTGCCAGTGGTAGGTGACCGAACTCGTTCTCCTCGCGCCCGACCACCGTTTCCGGGTGGTTCGTCTCGACTTTCGCGTGTGTCTCCTGATCAACCGACGCCGCGAACTCCGGTGTTTCGTCCACGACATCTTCCGTGAACGGATCTTCCACGTCCACGCCCACGTCCGTCTTTTCCACAGCCGCCTCCTGGTTGACACTCGATTCATCCGAAGTTTTATCATCTCGGAAGTTTGTAGAACTCATTGCAATATCCTCGAAGGCGCTACCCACCGCGTCTTCACCTCAACTCTGCCTAGTCCCAACTGTGATCGTCTCCTGCAACCGCTCTCGCTCGCGCCTTCAGGTCCCCTGAGGCGCGAGTAGAGCGGGACACTATCCCTACCAGCCAGCACCGCGCGCCGGGAGTGACCGGTGCGAGCGGCCAGCGGAGTAAGCTCGCTCGTGTCCGGCCCGAACTGCAGGTCCGTGTCCAGTGCGACTGTCGAGAGCACGGCGAGTCGCATCGTGGCTCGCCGCGCGCATCGGCACCAAGTACTGGAACGCGAAAGCCTGCGAGGGGCGCAACCGACGGGCTTACCCGCTGGCGTCGAGGGCACATGCCCGGAACGGGAGCTCGCGGTGCGGAGAGCGCCCGCACGCCCGGAATGGTCAGTCGCGAAACGGCGAACGAAGTGAGCCGTGTGCGACGCGGAGGGAGCGGAGGCGAGCGGGGCGTGCCGTTTCGTTCACACCAGTCAAGGAACCGCTAAAACACCCCACCTTCAGCTCAGCCTGGTGGGCTTCGAAAGGGCGAGGACGTCTCGGTCGTCCCCCGCCGACACAAGCACCGCAACAACCGAGCACAGCGAGGGAGTGAGGCGCGCAGCGAGGCGCGGGATGCCGAGCGGCCGAGGGCTTTCGGTGGGAGTGTACCCCTCTCTCTTCTTGAGTCACCTCCTCGACGACATCGTCTCCCTCCCATTGTTCTGACTCCACCCCTCCGTCAAGATTTTCTCCCTCCTTCTGCCCTCTTCTCCTCGAGCGTCACCTTCACGTCAACCCCACTCTGCCCTATGCGATCCGAGCAATTTACACGTCTATCCGCATCCCCGCAACATCGTCTTCGTCTCTCTCCCATCGTTCCAATGTACTCCCATCTTGCGTGTACTGCCTTCTCGAGTGGTCCGTTCACCACCGAAATCAAACCCGTTGATCGTCCACGTCGCCTCCTCTATCAGAATCGTCCACCGTCCAACACTCGGGCTACCGTCGAGGCGAGTATTCTATCCACCACCTGGTCTCCGTCTCGATCGAGACCTACGACCACCGGCCGGCCCAGCTGCCCAACACTCGGATCAATCTCGAGTAGCAGGACTACCGACTGAAAGGAGCCAACCTAGACTGTATTGAGCGATCACTGCCTTCAGAGATCGAACCGGTCTTGTGTGACCTTCGCGCAATCTATTCAGTAACAGCCGAATGAACTACCGAGAGCTTGTTTGAAAACACATATCGACTACGGAGACTGTTTCGTCGCCTGTAACCAGAATGGGAACAACGTTATCACGGTCAGTCAACTGTAACCCGATATGAATGGCTGGGAGTCAGGGGCTCTTATTCCAGCGGCTGTAGATACACTCCCGATCAACTTCGCAATCCTTGATGACGATGGAACAATCCTGTATACAAATCGTGCCTGGCAGGAGTTCGGCGAAGCGAATGATATCGAACTTCGACCGGATACAATCGGAACCAACTATCTTACGATCACCAGACAAGCGGAAACGGAGACGGCACAAACTGCTGCCGCCGGGTTATCCGAGATTTTAACGGGCGAACGCAAATTGTTCGAGTTTGAATATCCGTGTCACTCTCCCAACAAACAACGGTGGTTTCTCATGCGGGCAGCATCGTTCACTACCGGTGATCAGAGATACGTCGCTGTTGCCCATTTTGATATCACTGATCGGTACCAGTATCAGCGTCGGTTGGAAGAGTCCAACGAGCGCCTCCAGCAGTTCGCCTACGTTGCCTCCCACGACCTCCGAGAGCCGTTACGAATGGTCACGAGCTACCTACAACTGCTTGAGAGTCGGTATAGTGACGAACTTGACGAAGACGCCAAAGAGTTCATCGAGTTCGCAGTTGACGGTGCCGAACGGATGGAGGCAATGATTGAGGGGCTGCTTACGTACTCCAGAGTCGAAACACAGGGGAAGTCCTTCGAGTCGGTCGATCTCGAGGCAGTGCTGGACGACGTGTTGACGGATCTCAGTATCCGGATCGACGAAACCGGTGCTGAAATCACTGCTGAACCGCTGCCGACTGTCAGCGGTGACGCCAGCCAACTCCGTCAACTCTTCCAGAATCTGTTAGAAAACGCCCTCCAGTACAGCGGTGAGCAGGAACCCCGAGTGACAATCTCTGCGACGCGTGACGAGGACGAGTGGATGATTTCCGTTAGTGACGAGGGGATCGGTATCGATCAAGAAGATGTAGACCGGGTGTTCGAGGTATTCCAGCGACTCCACAGTCACGAGGAGTACAAAGGAACAGGGATTGGCCTTGCACTCTGCCGACGAATTGTCGAACGCCACGGGGGCGAGATTTGGGTAGACTCCGAACCCGAAGAAGGATCGACGTTTTCGTTCACGCTTTCAGCAACCGATACGTGAACACTTTTTTGAGAAATTCTCATGCTGTATTCGCATGTGTACTTACCAAACTGATCATCCTCTTTCTGGAATAACGAGATTGTGCCACGGTTTACTGCCATTTGTATCGTAGGAGTTGACCGGTCCAACCTCGCCATCGGTCGTGGCTGCCGGCCGCAACGCGGCCGGGAGCGGTGGGTGGGGAGGCGGGAAGTAGGTGGATGGCCAGACTGAGCACGAGAGCGCCGATGGGCTACTCCCGTGTCGAATTCAGTCCTCGAGTTCGAGGAGTTCGTCGCGACGGACTCGGAGTATGTTCGGCGTCGATCCAGCCACATCTGCGATTCGCTGCTGGGACAGATACAGGCCGGATCGTTTACTGACGAGATACAGGTAAGCCGCGGGGGGATGTGAGTGAAGACCTCCTGCCCGCAGACGGGGCACCAGAGGAACTCGAACAGTGCCTCACTGTGTCGGTCAAGTACTTCGAGACTCATTGGTTGACTAACTTGACCGGACTGGGCCACCACCTCGTGCCCGGCCGAAAAACAGCGCCCAACGCTCTCCCCTTCACCGTTCGGCGCCGTAGACGATGCGGGAGTGGGCTTCGTACCCACAGTCGGGGCAGTCGTACCATCGCTGGACCTTCGCCCCGTCTGCTGACTTCTCGCCGACGCGGACGTTGTCGTTCGGACACTCCGGACAGCTGAGTTCCGGAGCCGGCCGCTCCCGGAGCTCGTCACGGAACGACTTCGCGTCCTTCGTCTCGTATCCCCGCGACCATACTGGATAGCCGTCGACGAGAATCACCCCATGCCATTTGTACCGGTAGGAGTCCGGCGCTCGATGCAAGACGGCTCGCGCATCGGTCTCGGTATTCCGATACGCGAGCGTCGGCGAGCGGCTCTCGCGTCGCCAGTTGGTAATGCGGGGCATATTCAGAAGTGGACGTCAGCGGGCACGATCCAGAGTTCCTCACTCCCCTCAAGGAGTCGATCCAGCTGTCCACGGGCGAATACCGGTCCCGTGTTCGGTGTACAGAAGATCGTCGGATCGTCGTACGCACCAACCTGGTGGAAGGCGTGCCGAGCGAGGTCCTCGTCCCGCATGATCTCCTCGTCGGAGAGTTCGTCGATGGCCTCTTTCACCCGCTCAAGGTTGCGCTCGGACTCTTCTTTCGTCGCCTCCCACTCACGCTCGAGCAGGTCTTGGCCGTCGTCGGAGTCGACAGGAGCCGCGGTCGGGAGTTCACCCCATCGCGCCTTCCCCGCAACGGACGTGTCCTCCTCGTCGAAACAGACGTAGTAATCAAAGACGGCGCCGGCGTGTGGGTCCGTGCCGACCAGGCGGTCGAATACCGTCTTTCTGGTGGCCAGGGCGTCGTCGTGGGTCGATGCCTCTACCAGTGCGTAAATCACCATGTGCATCTCGAACACCTCGAAACGCCGACGCACCCGAAGTCGATGCTCACTCCTGCTGCGCCGGCACCCATCGCCGGCGCTCGAAAAACCTGCGCAGGCGGTCGATTCTCAGGATTCGTCCGCTCGGTCGACAGTGATGGTCAGATTCCCGGACTCGTAGTCCGCTTCGAAGTCGACGGTGAACGCGTCCGAGTCGTAGGCGGCGTGGTAGGTGCGGTGACGCTCGAGCGAACCGGTCGCCTTGAAGTGGAAGAACGCAGCAGACGTGTAGGGCTTGCTCTGGGTTTCGATTTGCGTCTCAACTGACGCCGGAAGCGCGATCTGTGGCGTGTCGGAGTCGATACTCGCTGCAAACTTCTTCGCCTCCTCGACGGTCGCCCGTGAATGCGCTGGTGTCTCGCCGGTGAGCACGTTCACCGGGGTTTCCGTCTTGTCGGTGAACAGGACATCTTCGAATGTGTGGGTCTCGAGGATCGCCTCAGGATCTAACCCGCAGTCGTGAAACGGGTCGTCGTGTGGAGTCATCGAATCACGAGCCTACAGAGGGGCTCGGTCCTCTCCGTCCCTGAAAAACAGCATCTGGTTCGACGCAGCACCGGTCAGCACTATCGCTATTGGGATGAGAAAGCGATCCCTCATGCCGATTCATAATATTACAATCGGCTGCTAGTGAGGGAAGCATTCTGATAACGCAGTTCTCGACCGGGACACGACCTTCACACGTGATCTAACTTGTTGAGAAGGTGGGCCAGAACCCTGACCCACACGGGACCCCCAGAAAGGCGATTACCGCGTTCGACCGCGAAACGGGTGACGTGCGTTGAAACTACGCTATATATAATTTCCACTCAATGACAATTCCACCCATACTCGTCGAGGGTGGCATCTTTTTCGCCACGAGTCCCATCGACGGCCTCGCCGTTCTCGGGGACGTTCCTGCGGAGGGGTAGTCATACCGTTAGTGCAGCGCTACTTGTTCGGTTTCCGCTCTTGCTCGGGATGGTCGGAGATGAACACGCTCGTGTCGTTCGGCACGTCGTCGGTGACCCACGAGTTCGCCCCGATACTCACGTGGTCGCCGACATCGACTGGCCCGAGGACGTTGCTCCCGGCGCCGATGACGACGTGGTCGCCGATGTCGGGATGGCGCTTGTAATCTTTCGCCAGCATGTGTTCCTCGCCCTCCTCCTCCTCGAAGTGGAGGGCCCCCAGCGTCACGTTCTGGTAGATTCGGACCCAGTCACCGACCGTGGCCGTCTCACCGATGACGACGCCGGTCCCGTGGTCGATGAAGAAGTGGTCGCCGATTGTCGCGCCGGGGTGGATGTCGATGCCCGTCTCGACTTTCGAGTACTCGGCGAGTTCGCGCGCGTACTTGACGTGGTCCGCCTCGTAGAGGCGGTGTGCAACCCGGTGGGTGAGGATGGCGTGAAAGCCGGGGTACGACCGAATGATTTCACAGTAACTTTTTGCCGCGGGGTCGCCCTTGTACGCCGCCTCGACGTCTTTCTTGAGGGTGCGCCGGATTTCCGGCAGTCGGTCAAGTATCCCATCAACGACGCCGGTCAGGTCGTCCGCGTCGCGACTCGAATACGCCGTGATTCCCTTCCGAATGCAGGTGCCGAGCGCCGTCAAGTGGCGTCTCGTTTCGGCCGTATCGTCGACCAGGTCCGTCCCGTTCCAGCATCGGGGGAACAGAAGTTGTTTGAGTAGAAGGGGTTCGTCACGCAGAAACTCCCGGCACGGATACACTCGTGAGTCGTCAGTCGGAAACGGTGATTCGTCCGCTTCGTAGGCTGTGACGAGTTCGAGGTGGGCGTCGCCAGTGTACTCGTATCCCATTGTGTGACTGGAATACGGTCGATGGATGTAGTTCCTTCACTTTGTCTCCCGTCGGTACATCTCGAAAATCAAACGATGACAATGATTCTACGAACAACAATGGTGAAGCAGACGATGGCCCCCCGTCACACGTGATCTCCGTATCAGAACTGACGAACAATATCGACGAAAGCAGTGTTCGATGCCAGTTTGCGGATCTTCCCGTCGGAGCACAGGAAGAGGTGAAGAGTGCGATAGACGATCTGCGGTCCAGCTCCGAAGATATGGGACGGTACGCAACGTATGAGCGACCGGAACTGTTGGACACAGATTACTATTTTGTGGCTCTGTTGAAATCCCCAGAGAGTTATAATTTCACCCTTTAATTTCACTATTTAGTAATATTGATATAAATAATTTACTGAAGGTTATCTATAATCGATGCCTGGATCAGCTCCGTACGAGCGAATGAATACAACCACTCCAACCAAATCCCCGTTACAGGTCGCGGTGACCATCGCAAGAACTTGTTCGTTGTTCGCAACGGTTATGACCACGATGTCACGTGTTTCGAACTCTTCGATGCGCGTTGGCGTCGTCTCGTTCGGCGCGAGTGTGTAGGTGCCGTGGTGACGGGTTCCGTTCTGGCGAAACCGAATCGATGTCACGGTGGCATTCCTACGACGACGACCGACACACGCCGGTGCTGGAGTCGGTCAGGAATCGCGGGACCGTGTTCGATCGCGCTTTCTCGATGGGGAACTGGACCCCGTTTTCCTTTCCGTCGATGCTGGCGTCACGGCCGGTGTTCGCCGACGGCGGGGACATCGGTGTCGGGGGACTCGATGACGCTCTCTCGATCGTTGACGGACTCGCTCCGAGACCTCGAGTATCGTAGCGATGCTTGGAATCCGATCGGTCGCCGACACCGGCTGCGTCGGCAGTTCGATCTCGACGTTCAGCGCCCTGTAGGCGGCCGTGAGCTAATTTTCGTCACAGGGGCACACGCTGCGATCTCCGTTCGCGTTTGTCTGAGACCGAGACACCGACACATCGCATAGACGCTGGCTGGGGCCACCGACTCGAGCGAGCGGCCGACGGCCAACTGCTCGGCGTGCGCGTTCCGAAAGCGGACACAGGCCCGATTGCGGATCCGATCGGCCAGTCCAAGACTACTCCCGAGACGTTGGACTTCGCCGAGTCCGTAACCGAGATTCCGCTCCGCCTTCGACTGCCACCGCGCCCGCGACTGTTCGTGACGGAGGCGGTTCAGTTGGCATCGTTTCGTACTCGAGAGTTCGTTTCCGTTTCTCTCGAATGCGCCCGATTGTTGTCGAGAGGCTACGATTGTGGCGCGTCGACGTCAGCGGTGCCCCGGTTCGTTTCCCAGGACTCGTCTGCTCGTTCGACAGTGATCGTCAGGTCGCCGGACTCGTAGTCGGCATCAAACTCGACAGTAAATGCCTCTGAGTCGTAGGCTGCATGATAAGCCCGGTGGCGTTCGAGCGATCCGGTCGCTTTGAAATGGAAGAACGCGGCAGCGGTGTAGGGTTTGTTTTGGGTCTCGATCTGCGCCTCAACTGAGGCAGAGAGTGCGATCTGTGGCGTGTCTGTGTCAATGCTCGCTGCGAATGCTTTCGCCTCCTGGACGGTCGCTTGCGAATGCGATGGTGTCTCGCCGGTGAGCACGTTCACCGGCGTCTCCGTGTCGTCGGTGAACAGAACATCTTCGAAGGTGCGCGTCCCAAGGACTGCGTCGGGGTCTAACTCACAATCGTTGAATGGATTCTATTGATAGGATCTGTTCACACTAAGGTCATCTCATCCAGAAAAGCAGTGGTCTCTACTAGTAACTCCACCAATGCGAAACCAGAAGCAAGCTCCACAATGATGGATATATAGTGAGGTGTCTTCTGACTCTCAATCGAATGTTTTTGAACTCAAGTAGGGTAGAGTCTCTCGAACCCGGGTGATAGGTACCCCTACGGAGTTGGAATCGCTTCAGCAACAAATCCTGCTTCTTCTCGAGTGAAACGTACGAATTACACTATATCGACTGGACTTTCTGGACGCTGAACCGAGTTATCTTACTCGGGTATTCAATGCCTGTAGCAACCGATCACGACTGGGATCGTTGAAATCAGATCGCTTAGTATCTAGCTTCGAAGGACCCGACTCTGAATAGTCGGGTATACGACTCTGTTGGGCCCTTAGTGAGAGCAGGTATAGATCCCTGCTGCTAAGTACGGATCGAACACGCATCACTAGTGGACCTAATAATAGGGATTGACAGTAACGGCAGTTCTGAGTCGTTTGAATCTCCCGAACCGTGTTTCAGCGCGTTTACAGGGGACACTAGACGCTTCTATTGAGGAGTATCATAATTGGAGAAACGGAGGCGTTAACGGGCGCAGCAGATTCGCTATTATTCCTCGCTGTCGGTTTCGTTGCCGCCTTCGGCCTCACCATCAAGTTCAGTGACGTCCTCCGCCGCGATACTGAATCCGTACGTCAGATTGCCGATATCGGCATAGTATTTACGTCCCGTGTACTTGAAATCGGCCGTCTCCCCCGGATCGAGATCGACCGTTTTGTCATGGAACTCGCCATCTGGCCCGCGCACGGAGAGCCGGTAATCGCCAGTGACGTTCTTCACCGTTGCGTACCGGTCGCTGTACTCCGCATTGTGGGCATAGAGCGGCGCGTACTCATCGCCGTGCATGTTGATCGAGTGGTCAGTGATCTCGAGTTTGTCTTCGAGTTCCGGATCGAGGTCGAAATCGGGTTCCAGCTCATCGAGAGGCACGTATGCTTCGAAATATGCGACACGGGCCTCGTACGCAGCCGCCCCCTCACAGGAGGTCCCCCTATCCTGCCCGATTGAATACACGCGCATCTCCCCTTCTTCAAACGGTGATCCATCCTCCCCGCCGTCAAGGATCCTTTCCAGCTGTTCGCCGTCGTCGGAATAGACGGTCGCTTTGGTCCCAAACTCGAGGTGGTACTTCGCATCGGTGGTTTTCTCGAGTTTGACGTGGACCGTACAGCCCCCATCGTCCTCGTTCCACCCAAACCAGTGGTCGCGAACCGTCAAGTGGTCCTGCGCAGTGTCGGGGAGGGAGACCTCGCCGTCGATATCCTCGTCTCGTTCACCGTTCGCTTCCTTGTCTGCCTGTTCCTCTTCGTCGTCAGCCTCGTCCTCCGCTTGCTCCTCGTCGGCGGCCTCGTCCGAGTCGTTGTTGGCCTCGTCATCCTCATACGGGTCTTCGTCGTCGTGTTCCTGATCGGGGTCGTCGGTCTCCGGTTCCTCGCCGCGATCATCGTCTCCCGCAATCTCGTCGTCGGTGCCGTGATCAGCGTCCTGCTCATCGCTGTCATCGTTGATGGCTGGTTCGTCGTTGAGATCGGCACAGCCAGCGATAGCCGTAGAAAACGCAAACCCAGTACTTGCGAGCACCCATCGTCGATTCATACGAACATTATTAATTGACCCTATTGATAATAGCGACGGAAAGAACTGGATAGATGAATTACTACCGAGCACTACAATAAAAATATTTAAAACTACAATACAACACTACTTATTTATATTCTTACTGCTTAGATATAAATATTACCCTACAGAATTGGCTGTTCACGCCGGACGATCAGACGGGTGCTCGCTGGGTTCGCTGACATCGGCTACCTCGAGCGGCGGGAGACGAAGCTCAGCATGACCTTCTCACTCAGGAATTGAATCGAGAAGCCCGTCAGCAGCATACGGAGACACTTCGGGATCGGGTGCGGCTGTGGCATGGAAATCCAGACAGGGAGACGGCTGACAACCCGCTTGATCAACCGGGGACAAACCTGTCGGCAGTAGCCAACGCCTCGTTTGAATCCGCACCAACGGGGTCGTATACGGCGATGTCCGTTGAGGAGGAGTCGTTCCAGGTTCTTCCGAATCGTCTTGAGGGTGATCGGTATCTTGATGATCTGCTCGAGAATCATGAGCGACAGGTTGCGAAAGAGAGGATATCAGCAATTAGAACCATGAAAAGCTACCTGATCCCAGAGGGCACAACGACAAACCTCAAGACGGCTTTTCACATCTCACCCGATGAAAGGAACAAACACCACAAGCGAGCAAAGTGGATGGCTTCGATCAGCCTCATTTGCATGTTAACGGTGTTGGGCGTCCCGATCGGTATTCCGTTATTCATCTGGGCGATGAGGGAAGCGAACAAGGCCGAGGAGGAGCGTGAGAAATGACCTTGAACGCTTCGTCTGCTGAACAGGCTGTAGCATGACCGCTCATGCTACCCCACTCTTCTTATCCAATCGTATGAATGTCAGCGTCCCTGTTGGACCACCGACCGAACCCATCATAGAAGTCACCAGTGTCCTCCTGGCAAGAAGACGCTCGAGGACGTCGTTTTGACGTCCTCCGCACGACTGAAGTCGTGGGATTCCTCCGTGGGAAATCCGGCCAGCAGACTACCCCGACTGTGAAATTGCGGGTTTACTGATACTGGTTTGGTCAAACGAGCGCGACTGTTCCCCAAATCTCGCGGGTGTCTAATCGTGTCCATTTCACTCCTAGTACGCCCCTGAATCGGGTGCGTCCCTATCGTGTTCAGCGAGTAGGGCAGCGGGCCGCGCCATCGGCCCAACGTTGTCTTGTAGTAGATTCCACGCCCCTGTAATATCACTATGAGCGCCTAACCCGCATTCATAGCAGTGGAACGCGTCGCCATCGCGCGACACGTCATCACTTCCACACTCGGGACACTTGCTACTCTAATTAAACTCGTTCACTTGCTCGACGGTGATGCCGACATCGCCGAGCGTGAGTTCGATCCGGTTGATGAGTTGGC
Organism: Haloterrigena turkmenica DSM 5511; assembly: GCF_000025325.1. NCBI lineage: Archaea > Methanobacteriati > Methanobacteriota > Halobacteria > Halobacteriales > Natrialbaceae > Haloterrigena > Haloterrigena turkmenica. The sequence goes on from NC_013746.1 coordinate 149,819, forward strand.
GGTGTGACCAGAACGCGTGCGTTTTCTCGTTCACGTCCGCCGACCAGTGCGTGCCCAACACATCGGTGAGATCGCCGACGTATACGGTGTCGACGTTGCGCGCTAAGAGCCTTACAGGTTCAGATCGAAGAGAGCAACGCCGAGATTTCGACTGCCGACCTCCCTCGTGTCGAAGGGGACGCGAGTCAACTGCGGCAACTGTTCCAGAACCTGTTGAGTAACGCAATCGAGTACTCCGGAGACGAGCCTCCGCGAGTCCATATTTCGGCCGAGAACAGGGGGACAGAGCAAGTGATCTCGATTTCCGACGAGGGTATCGGGATCGATCCGGACGATCAGCAGCGCATCTTCGAGGTCTTCCAGCGCCTTCACACGATCGACGAGCACTCTGGTTCGGGAATCGGGCTGGCAACCTGTCGGCGAATCGTTGAGCGTCACGACGGGGAGATTTGGGTCGAGTCCGAGCCCGGTGACGGATCGACGTTCTCCTTTACCCTTCCTTCCAGCAGGGATCCGCCAGTATAGACGTCCCACTATCTATCTGCGCTCACTTGCAGAGAGATTCGACCCAGTGCCGTTATCGGGCCGATTGCGTCATTTCTGTCCATGCCGGCGATTGCTCGACGGTGAGCGCTTCGACCTCTCGCTCGAGCCTATCGGCGTATCGGAGCCGAAGCCACTGTGCTCGCTCTTGGCTCATCCGGGACGTGTTGCCGAGCTCCGCCGAAATGGGACGATAGGCGGCCGTATCGAATCCCATCGTTTCCAGATATCGCCTGATAGTGAGGTCTTCGAGCCCGTGGTCTATGGCTAACTTCACGTACTGTTGCAGCCGATCGAACGCTGGTATCGACACGGTTGATGTCGTGACACCAGCGCGTCCACCTATCTCGACTCGCCTATCCGGGACAAGGCTCAGGATGTCCCGGATGTCCTCGACGAGTCGCAAGATCTGTCCGGGTAACGCGACGTCCGGCGCCCGCCATTCGATCGTGTCGAACTTCTCGCGCAAGCGAACCGGTGCCCAGATCGAGTCTTCTGGCGTGAAGTGCGCATCGAACGTCGCCGGTTCGACACCGTAAGACAGCGCCTGTCGACGGAACTGATCGAACGCGGCGTCGATTCGATCGTCCCACTCGGCAACGTCCTCGACGTAGGGCCACAACTGACCGAGTTGGGGATGGTCGCCGTAACACGTCTGCCGGTAGACGTGGGATCGGGCGCAGGCAGCCACGTTGTGCCCCTGGTTGTACGAAGAGCTCGCAACGAGCGCAAACGCCGGATCTAGTGCGGTCAGCAGGTTCAGCTGGTCGGTTACGGCCCCCTCGATCTGGTCGACGTGCAGATGTGTGCCGGCACAGTGGGTGGCATTTTCGAACGCCTCACCGAGGACCTCTCGCTGAATCCGCGTTCGAGGACCATCGCTCGTGGTGACCGGGCCGGCGTTGAGTGGCGTGCCGAGTGGTACGAGGTGGCGTCCCTCCTCCTGAGCGACCTCGATCGCTTCTCGTAGTCTGACAGTGACCTCCTCTCGGAGTTCGGGCACGTCGTCACACGGATCAGTGACGATCTCGAGCATCGGGTCAGCGCTCTCGGCGTGGAGATCATCGATGCGCTCGAGTACCGGCCTCGCTGATGCGAGTGCTCCCGTATCGTCGACGGTCCAGTATTCGAGCTCAAGACTGAGTTGCATGGTATTAGTGGTGTGCCGCACATCGGGGGTTCGTTTTACAACGTCGCCGACGCGGGATCAGTCCCGAAAATCGTCAGTCGATCGTATCTGCTCTAGTCGGGTGAAGACGAAGAGGTGACCGCCGAAGTATGTAGGTCGGACGCCGCTATGTTATGAATACAGTCGAGTCAACATCGGCGGAAATACAAGTCGAGATACAACGAGCCGCGGTCAAATATTACACTCTCACTATAAACCTCTCCAAGAGATGGCAACATCAGCGGATTCATGCTGTAGCGAAAGCCCGGCAGCGAAACGGCCATCGGCCGTGAGCAGCCCGGACCGTGGAGGTGGTGGGAGGTGGCGGTGACTGCGTTCACACCAGCAAAAAAGGGCTCAGACATGGCTATTCCCACCAGCGGCCGCGCTCGGGGAAGTGGATCGTCGTCCAGCCGGTCACAGCCAGTGAGACGCGGCCCTCGTGCCAGTTCCGGGCAGCCTTGTGAATGCGCACCTGCTCACCTTCCTCGATCCACGGCGCCTCTGACGACTTCCAGATGGTCACGCGTGTCTGGCCACTGTCGTCTGCGATGAGCCCGACCTGTGCGATGCTCGGGTGCGATGGATCCCACAGGGTTTCGACTCGCCCTTCGATACTCACCTCTTTCTGAGAGACCTCCTCGAGTTTCGCGATAGGGATGACGTGTCCGGGCGCCGTCTGCAGTTCCTCGAATACGGTGACGACTGCACTTGTCAGGTCTTGGCCACCGACGACAGCTTCACTCAACCGCCGACTGATCGCCGCTCGAGACCGTCCATAATCTCCGGCGGCGAAACGGGCCCCCAATAGCAGACGTAGACGTACACACGAGCAAGCGCTGGCTTATTGAGGAGTTGAACAACTGTCTCGAGGCGAGGTGCGTTCTGGGCAAGCGCTGCCGGGTCGAGCGTCTCTTCATCCATGATATCTCTCATTGATCGGAGTGATCGATGTAGTTCACTCCGGAGATCGACGAGGAGCTGTCGCTGTCGGCGGCGGTCAGCCGCCGACGCGACGGCGTTGCCACTCTCTACACAGACTTGCTCGGTCAGTAACTACCGGTGGAACCGGTCGTCAGGAGGCCGGTTCGCGGGGACGGCCCGACGCACTGCGAGGGCCGTCCCCGCAGCCCGGCGAACCATGTTGACGAACTCCTTGTATGGCCACCACCAGAGGCGACGCCCGCCTCGGCGGGGCGTCGCCACGTATTCGTAGTGCAGATACCGCCAAACGTTCTGTAGCAGCAGACTCACTACGACGTACAGCAGTCTGACCGTCGCGTCTCGCGTTGTTGTCGTCGCTATCGCTTGTCCGAGCAAGCGATAGCTTGACTCGATACCGAAGCGTTTGCTGTAATGGTATCGAGCGTCGCGTGGTGTCTCGATGAACGGCGCGTCAGCGGCGTAGCCGTGACGCGCCACGTCGTGCTCGTCATATCGTCCATTCAGGTACGTACAGTCGATGTAGACGGGAAACTCGACGGTCCAGCTGTGACCGTCGAGTTTCCCTGTCAGATCGTGTTCAATCACGCAACTCCATCCTTCCGAGAGTTCCTGCTGAATCGTCTCTCCCCACTGAATAATTGGGATAACGTAGGCGTAGTTATGTCTGCAACAGCGAGAGGCACTTACTATCATAGAATCCGCGGTCGAGGTAGACGGCCTTGACACGGAGGTCAAGGCCATCAAGGAGACCAAGAAACTCAGCGTATATCATTTGTTTCTCACGCATGTGTAGAGTATCACGTTATCTTTAGTCGCTTTAAGAATCTCGAACATAGGGGAAGTCGTCCGCTCTGTGGCCGTGAACTCGGAGGCAAAATCGTCTGTCATCGTTAGTGGGCGTGATTGTTCAGGTGCGTACTGCGATCGCCATAGCCGGGACACAGTTCGACAGTGGCGTGATCGACACCGTGATGGGCAAGTTCCTCGTGGACGCTTCGAGTTACCGTCTCGGCCTCAGCCATCGTCTCCACGTCGGTCTCAAGATGGACGGTGGCGACCGTGATCTGACTACAAATCTGCCATGCATGCAAATCGTCTACAGCGGTCACGCCATCGACCTTCCGCAGGATGGCCCGTACCTCGTGCTGCTCGAATGGTGTCCGGTGTAGGAAGATTGCACTGCTCCCACGGAGTACTTTCCCCGCCGACCATGTAATGACAACAGCGATTAGCCCTGCAACGATTGGGTCGATAATCTGGAGTCTAGTCACCTCAATAATAACCGTAGAAATAATGACGGCAACTGAACCACCGGCATCGCCGAGAAGGTGGTAGAACGCCCCTCGTTCGTTGAGGCTCATTTCGCCGCCCTGTAGGACGTACACTGAGCCGATGTTGACTAGCAGGCCACCCGTTGCGATGGCGAGCGTGGGGCCAGTGCCGATTGCCACCGGCTCAAGAAACCGCTGGTAGGATTCCCAGAGGATAAACCCGACCATCGGCAGCAATAAGAGGCCGTTGAGGAAGGCGGCAAATGGTTCGAGACGATGGAGCCCGTACGACCAGCGGTCGCTATCTCCGTAGTTGTCGGCAATGTGGGCGGCAGCGAACGCCATCACGTACGCGAGCGCATCAAATAGCATGTGAAAGGCGTCGCTCAGGAGCGCGACTGAACCAAATAGTAGACCGCCAGCAAGTTCAGCGAGGAATCCGAGGAGGTTGATGACCGAGACGGCAGCTAGCTTTCGACTGCTCGTCGATGATCCCCCGTGTCCGTGGTTATGGTCGTCGTGCGATCTATCGTAGGCCGACTCGTGTTCGTTCATCTTGCTCCACCGTTGCTATCCCTATTTTATTAAAATAGCCGCTATAAAATCCGGATTCTCAGCTAATAGTTAGCAATATATTTCACATGAGTTATTAACAGAGAAGGGTGCTAGCACTACACCAGTACTGAAACTGGGAGGACTCACAGCGGTCAGTATGCTCACCTACATGCCAGCTGATTCACTAGAGCATGGGATGAAATCCATCTTTGAGAAGAACTTATGACATCCTGCACTGGGGGAAAGCCCGGCAGCGCAGCGAGCTCGAAGAGAGCAAGCGAGCAGCCCGGTACCTGGAGGTGGGCGGGTGCTCGTGGGAGGTAGTACTATGCGGTGCGGTCCTCCCTCTGCTCGCCGCTCTACACTCACCTCATCTCACCACTCACATCCATTCTTCCTCAAACCGACCGATTCCCTACCTTCTGTACGGTTTCCGCATCCAGGACTTCATCGAACTGCCCCATGCTCGTAGCTGTACCCGGATCGCTCGCCGCAGATCCTGCCGCAGCACCGCCACTTCTGTATAGTACGATCGCGCACTCCTCGGTAATTCGTGGAACCGTTCCTGACACTCGAGACACGTGTACTCGAACTCTGCCCGAACATTGTTCTGGTGCCCCTCGAGTTCACCCCCTTCGCTGTAGTGGAACTCCTCGTACACGAGCTTCTTCGAAACGAACTCACGACCGTCACACCGCGGGCACTGGTCCATCATCAGCGGTTCATCTCCCCTCTGCCTCGAGACAGTACTCGAACTCATCGATGCAACCTTGGCCTGCTCACCCTCACTACTCTCCTCGCCATCCTCGGTTGAACCCTCGGCTTCGTCCGCTGCTGTGGTATCAGCCTGGCCGTCGTCTTCTGCGTCTTCCTCGCCTGGCGCTGCTCCTTCTTGAACCCAGTCGTCGAATTCCTCGCTCAGGATCTGATCATCGTCCTCTGCGTCTTCCGTCTGATGTTGATCTGTCCAGCTCATATCCCGCTCACCCCTCTCAGGTGGGCGAACAACACTGCCGTCGCGATCACCTAGCCTGACGTCTTCCCTGCCACTCTAAAGGTGCCATAGAACTTTTCCCAAGAATTGGTTTCACCCATTACGTCGGTGAATCAGCCGATATGTGGGTCTGCTTATTTATCGCTTTTAAAATCCTCAGCGTCACCAGCAAAGCAGTTTGGACTGCTTTATTTCAAATAAACCTCCGCGTTATCCTATATAAATAGCTATACCGACAGTTCTCGATAGGTAGTCTCGTAATGCCAGATCGAACTGACAGGGAAGTTGTCCATCGTGAGCTTGACTCTGACGGCAATAACCCCTCAGTACAGGTTATTGAGGCGATCATGGATTTTGAGGGTGTAGATTCTGCCGAGTTACCTCCGATCTACGACTGTGTAGATGGAATGCTCAATGAACTCTTTTCTAATCCCCCAGCACCAGAGGCCCAAATGGAGGTTACGTTCAGCTATCACCAGTATCGAGTCACTGTCGAACAAAACGGTAACGCGAAGTTCGTGAAAACAGGGTAAGGGCTCCCCTCCCATAGCCGTGGATCGCTCAATACGTCTGCGAACTTATCGGCAGTAGCATGGGGTTTTACATCGTTTCATCCGGTGGTGAATCCGTGATTTTTATCGGGTCTTCGTTTCGCACCAGAACAGCACATCCTTCGTGGATGAATTTCATGGATATATCTGATGAGACACGCTGTGAATGTCGCACCAGTTCGTTCAGCGCCTCTGGGTCGATACTATCGTATAGCGGATCAAGGTCACACTCGGGAGTTCCTTGTACAGCTGCAATTCCTCGTATTACGGTCTGTACTATGGATTCACTTGGTTGCTCTTCTACAAGGACCGCTGACCCGCCGTCTGCGGCTATCTGATGTTGATTATGATATTCCATTCATTCTTATAACGAATTATACCTCTATCAGATCTTTCCCTTGGCATATAGGATGTGATTTTCTGAGTCAACTTCTCTCTGACAATTAGCGGTACATATGCCAACCGTATGTAACGTTCGCCGGGATTAACACAATCGGTACGCAGCCATTCTATGACAGCTCACTCTACGTACACCACCATCACGATCATCTACCCTGACGTCCTCCTAGCTGCTCTTCACTCACCACTGTCTCGAGTCCCACCTCACTGTCGACGTCCTCACCCACGGCCACATTCTTCCCACGAGGTGAGCAATCCCCGCTCCACCACCTCCCTCTCCAAGTCCTCTCTATCCTCGAACTCTCTTCCATATTCTCCGTCATGGGCTAGCTCCTACCTTGTACGTTCCTCCCACTCTCACCTCTCCTCAGCTTCATCTCAGTCCACTCCACTCCGGTCACCACACTCCACCCTGTTCTCCCCCTTCACTCCGTTCTCTGCACCTCACTCTCTTTTCTCCCTCTCACCTCGAGCACCATCCTCTTTCTACTTCTCCCACCCTCTTCTTTCTCTATTGGCTCCTCACATTCTGCTCTCTTCTCAACTTTCTCTCACATCTATTACCTTGTCTCACACCCTGTCCCCTCCCACCTCTCTACCGCTCTCCACTCACCCACTGATCGAGTTCTAAAAATGCTTCTCACTCCTCTCTCATTCCCCTTCCGATCACCCACTTGTTACTGCCCCTACCTTCCACCCGTTCTACACCCAACTCAATCCCTCCATTCTCGAGTCGTGAACATACTTCAGATCGAACCTCCAACTTCTGATACATCCTCCTTCCCCTGCCCTCTGAACTCTCCACGTCTCACTACCCGTCGTGCACACCTCTGTTTTTGCACAAACCCCCATACCTTTGGACGGTTTTCCGTCATTCACGACCAGATTTAAGCCCTCAAATCGTTTTAAATCTCTGTTGCGCATATCTAAGGGCGTAACAATACGCGCAACGAGCAAAGATTTCAAGCACGAAAGTCAAAAAACGCGCAACGAGGAGTTTCAGCCACTCAACTCAGCCGGTTCTGATTTCAATGTTCAAATTGAGGAACGACAGAAGAGACAGTTAGATGTCGCATTCTCAGAAGAATCCCCCTTATTCGCTGATTTCTCCATCAGCAAGGCTCAGATAATGCGCAACGGGATATTATCTTTTAGATAATAGCTGTAATTAATATATACTAGATATCATATTGGTTGAGTAGAATAGCACCAAATCCGGCTTTTTAGATCTTTTGTATAGCTGTGGAATAAATGGTCTGAAGAGAGGATTAAATCCTGGGTGGTTTTCTTCTATATTAAATGGGGTCAGTTTCCTCGAGTTGGTCGTACATGTCGTCGGGGAATGGGAGGCTTCCATAGATTGAGTAGGGGCACTGCTCTTTGCCGATACAGTACCGTTGCATATCGTCATTATTACAATTCATTGGCAGGGGTGTGTTCCCCTCGGAACCAATGCCACGATCGCCCCGTCGGGCTTCGTACTTGATCTGGTAGGCAGAGATCTCTGGATCGAACCATGGCCACCGGCTGAACAGATCTTTGAGTTCATCAGTGATCGCGTCGACCGGCTTCTTGCGATATTGCGGAAGCCACATCACCATCCGAACGAGATTGAAGAGGTCTTTTCGGACTGGCTTTTCCTCTTGGAGCCGTTCGTCGAGTGCTGCCAGACAAGGTAATTCAAACAGGTCTTCGAGTTCCGTGATTTCAAGTGGGCGCGATCCACCGCCCGAGTGGCCGATGCGATACGTATTGACGCGGTCACTCCGATCGATCGTCACCGACCGATGTGACGTAGAATTAGCGAGTGTTTTTGCGATACTACGGTGGTTGGACAGTTGCCCCAACTGAGCTTTCTCACCCTCGTTCTCTGGTTCGTATGCCTCGAGCGCATCGGATAACTCCTGAGCAGTATGAAACTCGCCGATCTGAGTCTGGGGTGACGCTCGCACCGCATTTTGGAGCAGTCGGACGATCTGCTCGCCTTGATCCCAGTTTTTCCATACCTTCTCGTACTGACCGATCTCAAGGGCGTAGTCAGTCCGTTCGGTGATGGCAGTTTCGTGCTTTCGAAGCCACTTGCGTTGTGGTTCACCGAGTTCCTGGTCTTGAACTGCCTGTAACCGGCCAAAACACCGCTTGGCGTACGATCGATAAGTGTCATGGAGGTGGTCGAGCGGAACGTAGAGATGGTTGTTCTTGACCTGCGTTCGAATCTCGCCCGTCTCATCGCTACTTGTGGCTTCGGTGGATGCTCGCGCGAGACACTTTCGAGAGGCAGCCGCCATTGGGATTTCCACGTAGAGATCGCACTCATTTTCGGCAGTCTCCTCATCGTCGAATTCGGGCATCGGTTTGACGCCCGTACAGACGCGACCCGGGTGAGGACCGTCCTGACCGGGGCCTTTCGCGTAGAGGACCTCAGCAATATCCTGATACAGAGTCGGATCGTCGTACTCATGTACAAGTGCGAGGAGATTGGTCGCGAACAGCTCGCGGATGTTATGAAGGACTTGATTCCGACGAGGCGGCGTGTCTTCGAAGCGGGGTTGTTCGCTCACGCAAACTGTACTGAGAGTAGCCAACAATACGAGCGTGGCAGGTTCGTCGACGAATGGGTACTCGAGCGGACGGTTGCGCTGGGAGCTCTTGAATGCAGCAGTCCCGAACTGTTCGAGATCCGAAAGCAATGTCTCTCGGTCTGGTGTATTATCGACGACGTAGCGGTCGTACCCGCGGGTGAACAGTCGAACGATCTCGTTATCGGTGTAATTGGTTGGGATCGCTGCAGCGAGGTAGGCATCTCGGTCAGTCTCTCGTGGGTCAATCATGGGTGAGTTCACTCTTCGTTTCAAGGAACTGTGGGCGAGCTTCCGTTCGGGGATCGAACGCTGGGCTCTCGATCGGCTGGACGACGCGACAGACGTCAGCGTGCAACGAGTAGGGCACGCGAAGCAGACGGCTCCGGTCGGCGGTCACAACGGGATCGATCGGAATCTCATAACGCTCGAGCAGGAGGTCGTTGAGCACTTCTCGGCTTTTCTCGTCGTACCCATATTCAAGATCCTCATCAAGCAGGTAGACGTGAACGCCTTGACCGGAATAGACGACCATCGTCTCCTCGGCAGCAAACACATCCATGAAGATCTCACGCGTTTTGAAGCCATACTCGATCGCACGGTCGATATCCTCGAACGAGTAGGGATACCCCGTCGGGTCGGCGTCACGAATCTCAGTCTCGGCGAGCAACGTGTCGTCACGACTCGCATCTGCTGATTGGATCTCGAGGTCGGTCTCGTCAAGCTCGCGTTCAGCGCGTGCTGTGGCGATATCTTTCGCATCGATATCGACCGCGAGAACCCACGATCGGTCCCAGTTGTCTAACCCGTAGTAGACGCCATCCGAAATCGGATCGCTCTTCTCGAGCAGATCGGGATCGGCCAACGCGTACTCACTCCCCTGGAACGGGTCATACCGTGCAGGAGATTGGATGAACGAGACGAGTTCTTCGACGTTGCTGAAGTTCTGTGCAATCGGCTTTCCATCTGAGGTGGTACGCCACGTCGGCCGTCGAATGAAGTCTCGGTCAGGTCGCTTCTCTTTGCGGATGGGATGGCGCTCGCGGAAGCTGATCCCGAACTCTTTCGGTCCCGTTGGGGTGATAAACGGCGGTAACTGATCTACATACTCGGGGAACTCCTCGGTATAGTACGCATAGACCTCGCCACGGGTTGCCTGTCGCCAGGTCATAAGGGTCTACCACCGGTGAGTTCGAATGTCATGTCAACCGTCATTATTCAACTCGTTTAAGTCAGCTTTCTGAAGGTGTGGATAGTCGTCATTCCATCGGCTTCGAATCCTTCGACTGCCTCCTGGAGAAGTGAACATGAGTTAGCTGTTCGACCGCTCACATTCTCAGGGAGACGTTCTGCATCGGCGAGTACATTCACGATCTCGCCAGCGTCGTCACGTGACGGGAACGCCCACACGGCATCCGTGTCGACCGCAGCCATCTTCTCGTAATCATTCACAACTGCTTCCGCGTTATTTGACGTCATCTCCACTTCTCCAACCCATACGAGTTCGTTGTCGCCGCCGAACGCGGCAACGTCGAAAATCGTCTCCGAGGACTGCTGGTAGTATCGCTCCACTCGACCGACCTCCTCGAGAGTCTCGAGCCAGCGCGCCAGGAGTTCGACTCCAACTTTGTGTGGCGTCTTCTCTCCAAGATCACCAATCCCCGGTTGGGCGGTAATTGTCTCGCCGAGAAGCTCTCGTCCATCCGGAAGCACCGTATAGTACGGTCGTCGGTCCACCTTCCCTTTCTCGAGCAGCTCGAGTTCGATCAACACGTCAACGTCAACCCCATCGAGATCCTCTTGTAATTCGCCCATCCCTTCTAACAGCGTGTAATTCGGGAGGTCACGGTTCATCGCGTCAAGAACACGTTTGAGGAAGATCGCATCGTCTCGAGAGAGCCCCCGCCGCCGAAGTTCATCGTCCGAGACTGGGCATTCCTCTTCGTCCGTAGACGAATCGAAGAAGGCGGCTCCATTTGCAACGTCAACTGGATCGTCATCGGTGGTCTCCGCTTTACTGCTATCGTCTCTATCATCGTACTGATCGTCGGCCCTGTCGTCAAGGCTGATCTCATCGAGCGGCTGCTGGGCTTCTACGTCCTCACTCTCTTCGTCGAACACCTCCATCTCTTCACCCTGGTCTTCGTCCAGCGCCGGCGGCGTGCCAGCCCGCCGATCTGTATCGCTCCAATTCGACCACTCCATCGCGTCCTCGTGGGACGGTACGTACAACCCGTATTCGTCCTCTGTCCGCTCGAGCACCTCCGGCAGAAGCTCTTCGTCGAATTGCTGCTGTTCGGCCGCTGTCAACGGCTCGTCGCTTTCTGGGTGCCCGCTTATGATCGGGGGCGAGTGCAGAGTCAACGGCGCTGGTCGCTCCTCACCGAATCCAGGGGAGACGAGTTTCGTGAACCACTCGCCCGCTGCCATCCGGTTGTTCCGGTTCCGGACATCCTCCACAGACAACTCGTCGTGCGTGAACGTCTTCGCAAACCGATCCTTCATCGAGATATCACCAATCAGTTTCGTATGCACCTCCGTCAGCAGTTCCTCGTACGCACCGTTCCCATTGTGGTACTTCTTGACCTGCTCGGGATACTGCATGATGAAGCCAAGGCTCAGTCCCGACGATCGGCCCTGAGGGAGCAGTTGATCGGCGACCAGTTCGGTTGCGACGAACGGTGCAGCCTCTTCCATGATAACGTTGACCACGTTCTCAGGGTTCGTCCGCCGCCGTCGTTGGATCGAGTGCCACAGATCACTCAACATCACTGTGGTGAACCCACGCTGGGCGTCGAGCGTGAGATCGCCGAGGTCGAACAGAATCGTGACATCTTCATCGAGGAACTCACTGAAGTCGAAGTGGGTCTCCTGCTGGTGGAAGCCGTAGAGATCGTCTCCGGTGGATTCGACTTCGCGACCGGGTTTGTGTCGAAGCATCCAGTGAAGGTGGCGATCCTCTTTCAGTTTGTTCAGCCGGTTCATCACCGCTCCCATCGTCGTGTCGAACTGATTTTCGTCCTTGGCGAACTGCGCGGCGAGTGAGTCGTGGATGTCGGCATTGATCTCCGAAACCTCCGGCAGCTCCTGATGATGGTGCATTCGCGTCGCGGCCTCGACGAGATCATCCAACCCGAAGACGTCGTCACCGTGTTTCGGATCGAACAACGCTTGGATCAGGAACGTCAGAATTTCGTTCGCCACGAACGCCTGTTCGTACTTCTCCGCTCCCATGATCATCCGCATCAGCTCATGGAAGTGATCGACTTTCTCCTTGACTGCCGTCTCCCGATCGTTCCCCTTGAGCGCTGATCGAATATCGAAGAACGAGATGGCTGGCAGTGTTCCTGGCTCCCGGAAGTAGTACACGTCGTCGAGGTTCCCGAATTTCTTGTAGTGGGCCATCAGGTAGTTTTTACACATGTTGTCGCCTTTCGGATCGAAGAGGACGTTCGGGCCGGGTGTCGTCTCGGCGAGCGAGCGCAACATGTGATACGTGACTTGGCTTTTCCCAGAGCCAGTCGCGCCACAGAGCAACCAGTGGCGCGACTGACGGTTTGGTGGTAACCGAAGCGGGCCCTCGACAGCACTGTTGGCGTCCTGACCGAGGAACATCCCCGTGGTATACTGACGGCGTTGGGCGGTGTCCAACCCAGGAAGAGTCGTGCGGCTTTCGGGATTTGCGTGCGTTTCTTTGACCGCCTCGTCGGTGAGATGCTCGGTACTGGGGACGATGACCATGTTGCAGAGTTCGGCGGGATCGAGATGGAGATCGGGTTCGGACCGGCTCACCCGCCCACCAGCAACAACCTCACCCTCGAGAAACCGATTGAAACAGCGTCGCGACTGCTTGCGCCGGCTGCGCTCAAGAACTCCTTTCTCGTGGAGGGGTTCGCTCTCGAGTTTATAGTAGTCGCCAGCAAGCGGATCGAACACGGTACTCAGGTTCCGGAGGTCGTGTTCAATTTCAGATGTGTCGCTCAGAGACGAGTTCGTGGGGACAGTCACCGCCCGCAGGTTGGTCGTGAACGTATGTCCCCAGTCTTCGTTTTTGATCTCAGCGATGCGCTCAGATCGAGATTCACTGAGTGACTCTGACCGCGATGAGGACGACTCGGTGTTCTTTGGACCGCGTACAAACTCTTGAAAGGCCACGGTGATTTCACCAGCCAACGTATCGCGTCCCTGTTCGATTTCGTCGATGTGGTATTCACCCTCTCTCGTCAGGTCGGGCTCGCCTTCGAACGCGGCCTGGAAGACGATCGGGTGATCGGTGGTTGCAAAATGATCGATCAGCACGGTCAGCGGCGCGTGTGAGCTCGCCTTCGTTCGATCGTCCTCACCCATCTGCCCATCGAACTTCTTGATCGCCGCCATCGGATCTCCACTGCCGGTCCACCGCAACCCATATGGTTCAACTTCATCCGGATGTGGCCGAGCGAGTACTCCCTCACTAGTGTCGACTGGCGTCTCGAGAGAGAACGTGAGCGACCCTGGATCGCGGTTTTCTGCGTTCTCTTTCGCACGGAGTGCATCGAGGTCAACACTCGGGAGTTGCGTGCCGAGTGGGTGACTGGACTCAGGATCAGAACCTTCTGTATCGGACGTAGAATCGAAAGCCTCCGTACTGGTGCTCTCTTCGGCAGTGCTGTCTCGATCGACCTGCTCGCTGATGGCCGTCGCTCCTCCATCAGCAAGCGTCGGTTCGGAGCCACGAACACGAACGAGCGCTTCGACCTCCGCGGGCGTACACTGGAGCGTCCCGTTCTCGAGAGCGGTTTCAAACTCGTCGTACGAGTACTGCTGTGGAGTGATGAGCTTCTCCGCAAAGTCAACAGTCATACGTTCGATTTCCACGGAGTCGGGGTAGGCCGAGTTGAGCCGATCGTAGAGCGTGGACAGGTGTTGTTCGCAAGTGTAGTAGAATTCGATCGGAGAGTCCGTCCCGTCGCTGTAGATCACAAACTCGAACGTGAGCGGATCGGGATCCGAAAGCGGGTTGAGCTGTTGCCACCACGACAGTCCACCTCGTCGGACGTCGTGCAAGGGACGGATCTGGTTGATGACTTCCGGTGGCGCTCGTTCGCCCGTCGATGGAACGACTCGGATGTACTCTTGGGTGCGCTCGAGCGGCGAGCTAGCGGACGCCTCAAGCTCGAGCACTCGTTCGTGAAGCTCTGTTGGGTCCTCGATCGCCCAGCACTGGATTTCGGGCGACGTGTGGTCGAACGTACTGAACGTGACAGTGCCATACGACAGCAGCTGGCCGATGAGCGACTGCTGAAAAGTGGTGTCGACGACACGGTCGAGGTGAAGCTTCGTGAATCCATCGCCACGAATTCCCCGCGTGCGGACGTAGAGGTTCTCCGACGTGAGGACGTACGTGGTTCGAAGCGCCCGAACAATCGGACGCATACCGATCGCGACGCCTGTCAGACCAACCAGAATGGGGACAGCACTCAGCCACCAGAGTGGAATCTCGGCAGTGATGAGTGCTGTCTCGAGCGTATAGGACTCGAGTCCGACGAGCGACAGTCCTGTTGTGATCCCAGCGATGCTCTTGGTCCCAAGAGCGAGCGCGACCGCCACGAAGCCGAGTGCAACCAGAAATGCCCGAAATCCGCCTCGAAACAGTGGTGTACCGGACCACTGCGCATTCAGGTCGGAGACCTGCTTCACTTGCTCGTCCTCTGCAACGATCCACTCGAGCGACTCAGCGTCGATATCGGAGGGTCCCTCGGTTTTCTCAGTCGTCTGCATCGGTTGTCACCTCCGTGGTCGGGGAGGGTTCTCCACTCGCTGTCGCTGGTTCACACATCGAGCTGGCAGCACCAGCCCACTCATCAAGCAACATGAGCGGGATCGACGTCTCCTCTGAAAGTGACTCGGTATCTGCCACAGCGAGCTCGCCAACCGTCTCGACACCCGCTTCAGCGAGATACCCTGCGTACGTCTCGCCGATTCCAGTGATCGTGGTGAGATCGTCTTCTGGATCCGCTGCCGCTTCAGCACGGGAATCCTCCGCTCCCTTCTCATGCGGTTCCTCTACTGCTTCTTCATGCGGTTCCTCCGCTCCCTCATCTGCAGCTGCTGTCGCTCCTTGACTGGCCTCAACAGTCTCACTAACGTCTCTTTCGTGATATTCGGTCTCCACATCAGCTCGCTCCCGATCGGCGTTCTCGACGACCGCCTCATCGGTCTCGGGCTCCTTGTCGATCTCATTCAAGTCCACCTTCTCGAGCACCGACTCCGGAATCTCGTACTCATCAAGTCGGCCCTCTGCGGCAAGGAACCCGGCGTCGTCGGCGTCGATATACCGGTTCTCGGCGAGATACTCCCACGGATCGAGATCATCGTCGAGGACGGAGACTTCGTAGTCGTTCACGTGGAGGGCAAGTGGTTTCGACCACTCATTGACTTCGAGCAAAAACTCCGAGTAGCCCCCGTCTTCGCCAGTCTGGGCCGTCGTCAGGAACGTTTGCTCCGAGGGGGTGAGGTCGTGGAAGTCGATCATCTCGTCGCTGACCGACTCGTGGTGGAAGATTTGCTTGATATCACAGAGATTGTAGACGTTGCGCGCTTTCTCGGCGGCCTCCTTGGACTGGTCGTCTGACTGGGCGACGAATTCATCGACAGTCTGGGAGATAAGCGTGATTGCGGTATTGAAGTGGCGACTGTGCCGGATGAACAGATCGATCATATCTGTCGTCGCCTCCCGCCGCAACAGGTAGTGAGCCTCGTCGATCGTCACCTGTGTCCGGCGGTCGTGATCGCTGGCCGCTCGCTGGTAGATCCAGTCGAACATCACGTGCATAAACAGTGGTGCCTGCCCCGTATCGGAGAACATCGACATGTCAATGACGACTAAGCGATTGTCGAGTTCGACGTTCGTCCGGCCGGTCAGATTGTCGTTCTCGCCGCCCTTCTGGAACGCCTCGAGACCAAGCAGCAATTGGTAGGCGTACTGCTCGTCGCCATCCCGAAACCGTGTCTCGAGCTGGTCAATCTCGGGCCATACCCGCTCGTCGTTCGCATCCCCGTGGAGTTCCAGGAATTCCGATGGCAGGCCACCGTCTGCGATTTCCGCGAGGATATCAAGGAGGTCCTTGATCGTTGGGCTCGTGTTCTCGTGGGTCGCCGTCTCTTCCGTGATGCCGTACTGGAGGTAGGCAAGTCGGACCGCTCGCCGCAGGATTCCCTCCTGTTCCTTGCTCAACGACTGCTCGGCCACCGCCGAGAAATGGATGCGAAACAGCTCCATCACCGAGCGCAGTTTCTTCTTAAACGGATCGTCCACAGCGTCGTCGATACCGCGCTGGATCTCGAGGGGGTTGACTGTGTTATCGCCGCCGAAGCGGATTACTTGCCCACCAAGATCGTTCGCGAAGTCGACGAAGTCTCCAAGCGGATCGAGAACCAGCATCTCGATCTCGGGGTCCATCATCAATCGATGGTACATCTCGTGTTTCTCGGCGAACGTCTTTCCGGAGCCCATTGTACCGGCGATTGCCTTCGAGTACGAGGAGAGCTCGTATCTGTCGAGGATTACGGGTGTGTTCGTCGTATCAAACCCATAGAAGATCCCCTCGGGATCGGTAATCACCGGCTCAATGAACGGAAACATCGTGCCGATGGCAGTCTCCTGCATCAACTGGGTCGACTTGATTGAATCGTCACCGAGCGGACTGAGTGCGTCCTGTGATTCGACTTGCCGTTTCTCGAGGGGGACTGCTTCCGCGTTCGCGGTACTGAGCGAATCAACGACGCGTTCGGTTGCCTCGTTGAGCTCCTGTTCGCTGTCGGCGACTACCTCGATGTAGATCGCGAAGTCGAATAATTTCGTCTCCCCGAGGATGATGTCCCAGATCAACTCCTGGACCATGTCACGGTCGGCCTCCTCCTCGTGGGTGTCGGTCTGGCTCTTCTCGTGTTTCTTGTGGAGGCGAGCCCGTAACTGGGTGAGGCGTTTCTGCAACTTACGGAGAACCGACCCAGTATCGCGTGGCTGGATGTGTTGCGTGACCCGAACGTGATCGTTCGTCGTATACAGTTCATCGAGCCAACCCAAGGGGACGCGTTCGGGGTAGCCGTGGATCGTCAGCGTACGGACGAACTTGTCGTTGCGGATCATGTACCCCGATTCAAAGAAGTTGGAGACTTCTTTCAGCTTTCGTGGGGCGATGATATCCCGGTCGGCAAGCGACTGTTCAGTGTCGTCCTGGACGACACCCAGTCGGAACTCACCTTCGTCGACCTCCTCGAGTTCGAGGAGATGCTCGGCTTGCTCGCGGATGTTTTCCTTGGTGAGGTCGTCGCCGTTGGCCTCGACGATCGCTGCTGCCCGGTCGAACGTCTCGTCATCGATCTCCTTGAGCGTGTGCTTACTACCCGAGGTGAGACGAGAACGAAGCCCTGAGAGGAGGCCCATCAGTACTCTCCCCCCGTTTTGGTCGCTTGATTGAACTTCTCGAACTGCGGGTCGACATGGTTGTAGTAGTGGTACAGGATTTCCATGGTTTCCTGACGGTCGGTTACCTGGTCGATCGAGACTTCCGTCCGGCCGAGCTTGTTCGTAATCCGGCGCTGGCGCTGTCTCACTTCGCGAATGCAGAGCTCAGTTCGTGCGTCTTCGTGTGACTCACCGAATGGTGTGTGAGCAAGCACTCGCGAGCAGGCAGCGCCGATGAGCGGGAGATTGCCAAGCTGGCTCAGAACGCTTCCCGTGTCGAGATTCTTGTGGACTTGATCGGCCTCGACACGGGTGACGATGTAGAAATCGCGTTGTTTGAGGTCGGCGTCTGTAATCCGGTCGCTCGCCCACTGGATGTAGAACTTCCGTCCATACTGGAGGATCGGCGTCTCTTCTCGAGCAGTCGTACTCGACGATGCCGTGTAGAAGCGCTCAAGATGCCCCGTAAGGTCAAACGTTTTCGGGTAGCAGGGGACGGCCACGCTGAACTCGAGCGACATCAGGAAGGACATATACGCGCTCATCGTGTCGTGTCTGGCCTGTTCACTGAGCGAGAGCCAGTTCTGTGGATGGACTTTCAAGAGGCCGATATAGCTGTCACCGTCGACGGCGATACCATCCTCCCGGACGTAGTCGAAGCTGAGTGTCTCCTGGGTCGTTGTCGATCCACCAAGGCGATCCTTGAGGTCGAAGTGATCACGCGCTCGGGAGCGCTCTCGAGCGGTTGGGAGGTCTGTGTCGATATCGTCAAGGAATTTGTCGAGTGCTCGTAGGACCTCGAGGTCGGACTCGGGTGTAGGCGGCGTGTGATCACTGCTGGCAGTCGACTGGACAACGGGATCCTCGCCCTCTTCGTGTGATTCTGAGGCTGTTTCGGTGGCTGTCTCGTCAGTGGGTGTAGTTTCCATTGTCGATCACCGTCTGTCGGCTTCCGCTTCCTGCTCGGCTTCGATCGTCTCGATATCGAGGCCAGCCTGCCGAACGTGGACGACGTCCTGGGCGACGGGTGTCTCTGGTTCGGGTCGCGTTCTCCGGTTGTGGTACTCGTTCGAGCCGAGATAGTACTCGGCGGCAGCACGGGCGTAGCTGATGGGTCGTTGGCCAGCAGGGGAAACTAGCAGGGTGAGGATGCCGATGGCGAGTCCGATCCCGCCGGCACCCAGGAACAATGTCCCAGTGAAGCCGAGGCTTTGGGCGATACCCATGGCCAAGAACGGGACCACGAGAACCTCGCCAGCTTCTCGGGCGGTCAACCCGAAAACCAACTTCGTATTAACGACACGTCCTGCGATAGGGAATGTTTCCATAGGCAATATGTATGTCTTAGGGATATCTAGTTAAAAGTTACTTCCAATTTTGATGTTCCAATGGGAAGAGCATTTGAATGATATTACGGTCCCACCTACCTCTTGCTAGGCACGGTCTCAAGACCGTTGGTCTGGTTTGTCTGGGAGCGACATGTGGAGATCCTCGAGCGTAAGTTCGTCAGCGTCGCGTTCGGCGGCGCGCATCGCGGCGTCGTCGACAATTCCGACGATATCTGCGCTACTGAGTCCCTCTGTCTGCTCGGCCATCTTCCTGTATGCGTTGTTGTCAAGGTCCGTCGGCAGCTCGTCGAGCTGAACGCGGAAAATGGCCTCTCGAGCGTCGCGATCTGGAAGTCCGAGTTCGTACTGCTGATCAAAGCGACCCCGACGAGTGGCTGCCTCATCAAGGAGTTCAGCGCGGTTCGTGGCTGCGATTACAAGGTAATTCGGGTCATCAGCATCCAGATGGGCAAGGAACTCGTTGACTACCTGAGCGTGCTCGCGGTGAAGATTGTTGTCGCGCGACGCGAGGAGTGCGTCGATCTCGTCAATAAAGATGACGCATCGATCGAACTGTGCGGCCTCCGCAAACAGTTGGTTGACCTGCTCGGTGGACTCATTGACCCAGCGCGATTTGATATCGCCCGCCGAGAGCTCGAGATATGGGTGGCCGAGTTCGCCGGCGATGGCTCGAGCGAACAGCGTCTTACCTGTCCCTGGAGGACCGTAGAAGAGGATCCCGTTCGGTGGGGAGATGTTGAAGCGCTCGTAGGCGGCATCCAGCTGGGTCAATGGACGGATCACCGAGCGCTCAGCCTCTGTTTTGAGTGACTCCATCCCACCAACGTCCGCAAATCCTGTGTCGGGCGCAGACTGCCAGCCATATTGGAGTTGGGAGGGTACGGGTTGCTCTTGAGTCGCTCCATCGCTGGAGTGGGAAGTCTTCTTGTGTCTGGTCTCGGCTTTCTCTCTCTGGGCAGCCGCGTCCACTGCGTCTATCTGTTCCCCTTCTCCCGTCGAGTTTTTCTCTTCGATAGTTTCTGTGGCAGCTCCAATACCCACAGATAGCATCAGTGGAACACACGCAAGCCAACTGGTAACCATGTACCAAGAGCTTTCAAACAGAGAAGAAACCTGAAGCGGCGCAAGGATGCTTGCGAGGGTGGGCCAGCTAGTCTTCCAGGCAGGTAGGAACCACACTGCGGTCAATATCACTGTTCCAATGAACGTTCCAACCACCCAGATACGATCCGCATGTTCCTCCTCATCATAAAGAGGGTAGATACCAGCAGTCAAAAACTCTGCAGTAAACGAGGGAACCATCCAAATAGCAGGGATTGCAATTAACGCTACAATCGGATCGGAAAGATACGCACCAAGCCAAACGATTCCCAGTGGAGCAGCTACATAATTCGCAGAAAAGAGACTCAAAGAAATGCTGCCGACAACGACTTTCTTCAGGACACTCTTAGGTGAGGATGTTCTGTCCATCTTCCGTTAGTTATTGTTGTTGTCGTATTTGTTCAATGTCTGCTGACTCGATTCCGAGTCTGGCGATGTGTCGGCAGCGTTGTTGGTGGCTTCGACTGCCCCGTCGCTGGTTGATTGCCGAGTCGACGTGTCGATAACGGGGTTTTCCCGATAGCGTTCCAGCCCGGCCGCCGCCCACTCGGTCGGGGATTCGTGAAGATTTCGAGGTCCGTAGGAGACTCCAGCTTTCACGTCCGAAGCTGCGCGCTTTCCACCTTTTTTCGCACCAGAGCCTAATTTTTTGCCTACGCTGGCAGCACGTGGGGTTTTCGACGCGGCTGCACTCCCAACTGCTGCTTTCGTTTGGCCTACGCGTGATCCCACTCTGCTGGCAGCACTGCTCACCCTTCCACCTGTCTTTCTGTCGCCCCATCTGGCCCCTATCGCGCCTCCATACCTCGCCTGCTCCATCAGTGCAGTACGTCGCGATTTTCCACCCGATGGGCCCGTTGAAGAGGTCTGAACTTGAGACCTCGAGCTGCTCTTTGCACTTCGACCGAGGCCTCTCGGCGACATCCCCGCCATCATGGCTGCTTTCAGCCCGACGGCCGCGGGGGCGACTAGCCCGATCAGCCAGAAGAGCATTGCTTCGATAAGTTCGCCAAACTCTGCCTCAGTTACTTGCTCGCCCTGGACAGCGACATCCGAATACGCGCCGACGGCTGCCGCACCTGTTTGGAGTAGCCCTGCCATCACGATCCCTGCAAGCAGCATGTACGCTGTTGCTCGCAGGAGCGTTTTCGCGATCGACGAGCTGTGGCGGAGTGGGCCGAAATCCAGGTACAACATAGCCCCAAGAACAGGGAGTAAGATGAATGTCGCGTGGAAAAGGAACTCTCGGAACACAAAGACTCCGAGCGCGAACAGGATGCCTGCGACGGAGACCAAGTTGATTATGATCCCACCGATGATGGCCCCTGCGCCCAGCGAAGCTGCCCCTTCAAATCCAGCCTCGAGCACTTCGGGGCCGAACGCGTCACCGTAGTCGTCAGTGTAAATGTGTAGGATTATCGCGTTTGTCAGAAGGAGACCAAAGTGCATAATCTGACGGCCAACGGCGACAAAGATGATTACTTTCAACGTCTTCCAGACCAGCATGAAGTTCGTCACTTCCCGCTGATCGGAGAACGGAGCAGAGGCGACCCCGGCCATGAAGACGATCACCAGCAGTTGAGGGAAAATTGCCAGATTGTGCTCGAAGGCACCCTGCATTGCCGGATCATTGTAGGGACTATCAAAGATGATGAACGACTCCATTCCGCCAGCAACGAGGGTGGTGATGAACCCCAGGATCCCAGTCAAAATGTAGATGAAGAAGTCGGCGATCCAATCGCTGACGAACGCGACGATGATGGTGGGATCACCACCTAGAAGGACGGCGAGGCTCTTCTGGGCCGACCCCAGTATCGTGGGGTCGACGCTTTCTGTGATGCCTTTGATCGGAACGGACAGTCTGGGAATGGTCATTGATTTGTCGGGGTCTCTGTTGTGGCCGTCAGCACGGAAGCTGTGGAGTGGGTGTGTACCCACACTGTACTGAATCGAGTTCGAACGGTCATTTGTTTGCACTCCTCATGTACGCGAACGGAATGTACAAAATCACGAAGGCAATGATCGAGACGAACGCTCCAGTGAAGCTCATCAGTAGCTGGTAAATGTTGAACGCCTCTGGCTGGAATGTGGCCTGCGTCTCAACTGGACTGTAGTACACCTCCTCCGCTGGATCGGTCTCGCCCGTGAACGAAGCCCTCACGTAGAGGTTACTCCGTTCGACGACTGCGGTTCCGTCCGAGTCGGTCGTAACCTGTCCTTGGGCAGCACCGTGGAGCCAGAGTGTCTTGTTGCCAAGCGCCTCGCCGGTATCTTCCTCGAAAAGGTGGAACTCTGTGTGCGTGTCGTTGAGGGTCTCTGTCTCGAGCTGAGTGGCGCGCTCTTGGACAGTCTGTGTCGATACCGGTATTGGATCGCCGTGGATGTCGCGAACCTCTGTGATCGGCTGCTCTGCGTTTGTAATGGTGAGCGTATTATGTCCACGCGGTTCGACCGAGGCGAGATTGACGTCCTCATCGAGTGGTGCTGGCTCGGATGCGAAGCTGAAGCTGTTCGAACTAGCTAGTTCTGGTGGGTTCGCGAGGTTGGTTGGTTCTCCCTCAAGCGTGGGGTCATCTCGCTGTGCGGCGAGTTGCTTCTCGAGGATGTTCGGGAACGGAACGGTCTCCTGCTGGGTCGCTGGCGCTGGTAGTTGTTGCTCGAGCGTCTCATTCACTGTCGACACTCCCGACGATGCGTCGTTGAGCACTGGTACCGTCGCGTTGGACTCGGTTTGATCCGGCGAGATCGGTAGCTCATCACCTGGCCGATGACCCCGCGTGGCATTCTCGTACTGGCGCTGTGAGTAGACGCCCCAGATATTCTCGATCTTGCCGGCGCCTCCTTCGAACGTCGCAGTACTCCAGAGCCGACGGTCATGGAGCGTCTCCGGGCCATCGAACTCGAGGATGAGCCGGTCGATACCGTCGTCTGATTCGATTATCGTCTGCTCGATCGACAGTTCTTGGTTCGTCGTGACGACAACGGGAGCCTCGTCTTGAACCGTGTGGGTGAGTTCGAGCGTCTCATTGTCAGTTGTATTCGACAGCACCCAGTCAGTCCCCTCACGGACGTAGGTGGTCTCCTGGACTGCAAGCCTCGAGGTAATGGACGCTTCCACCTCTAGCGTTGTCGGCTCGGTTGCATTCGCGCCAGAGTAGGTAAGCTGGTGGGGTGTTTCTGGGTCGCCACTCCAGGATTGGGACCCAATCTCGAGTGTCCGGTCAGTTTCTTGATCGAGAAGTGTGACGTTGAGGCAGGTCCGGGTCTGGTCGGTCGTGACGCAGGTCCCCTCCGGGATGCGAGTTGAATAATCAAGGTGGGTAAGGACCGTTCCGTCACGCGGTACCAACAATAACTCACCTTC
The DNA here is from genome assembly GCF_000025325.1 of Haloterrigena turkmenica DSM 5511. Taxonomy (NCBI): domain Archaea; kingdom Methanobacteriati; phylum Methanobacteriota; class Halobacteria; order Halobacteriales; family Natrialbaceae; genus Haloterrigena; species Haloterrigena turkmenica. The sequence continues at coordinate 173,087 of NC_013746.1, forward strand.
ATTCCTGTACTGGTCTCCTGCGTCCGACTCGAGACGGGTTTGTGTCCCCTCTGCTGTCCCAAGGATCGTTACGTGAGCATCCGTAACGAGCGTACCATTCGATCGTTGTGAGTCGGGAAGCCAGAGACTCGTCGACTCGTTGCGCTTGATCGACTGAAGTTGCTCAAGCCGGTGCTCACGCAGTGTCTGCTGGTCCGGGCCGACCTGATATGGAGGTTGGGTCGTCGAATAGTGGAAATCGCGTATTTGACTCAGCTCCGCTACTGAGATATTTTCTACTTCGTCGACGTCCTCGAGGTCTGGGAGCACGAACGGTGGGACTGAGCCAGCCTCGGGATCGGGGTCGTCAGAGATGAAGACGTCTGTGTCGTTGGCACCGGTGTCTGTGTCGGTGGCCGTGGTCTCTGTGGCGGATATCGTCGTTGTACCGCCAACTGCGAGTATCAGGAGGACACCGAGCAGCAGTACGATCGACAATTGCCGGCCAGCCATTTGTGGGATATGGGTGTGGAAAGGGATCGATTGGAAGGGGTGAACGTGGCTCCTGTTGGATGTACTACTTAGAAGGCGATCCAGGGAGTGATCATTCCTGGAGCGAGGTTTTCGAAGAGCGTCACGAATACGTTATAGCTAACTGAGAGGACGATCATCCCAGCGCCGCCCCACATACCTCGCCAACCCCACTGGGCACGGTCGGCATGTTTGCGGGAGACGAACCAGGCAGCGGCACCAACGAGAAAGACGATGACACCGATCTGGCCGAGTGTTGTTGCGACGAATGACTCAATCTCCGACAAGGAATTGTTAATCTCGCTCTCCTGGGCAGCAGCTATTCCAGTAGTTGCAATGAATGCGAACAGGGCAATCAGGACCTTGGTTCCTTTCATTTTGCGTACCATGCTCGGACATCTTATCTACTAGTATTTATATTTAATTCTGTGCATAAAGATAGATACAAGTAGAACGATCACTGTATATAGTCACAGGCAATTGCCCATGCTCCGAGGATGACTGGCGGCCATACGATCACTCCGATGAGTGCGAGTTCGGGACTCCATCCAAAGTCGGTCCAGGCAAACGCCGTCATCACAGCGGCCACGAATCCCAGTACACTCGTGACGAGGAGTGGTTTCGAGACGACTACCACACTTGCCAGGAGCGTCGCTCCTACTAGGAGGGCAGCCTCGATCTCCATTGCCATCGGGGCATATCCTGCGGAAAGAGCGATCACCCGAACAACAAGGATGGCCCACAGAGCGATTGCCAGCGCAACAAAAATCCCGCGTGCAGTCGCTCGCAGTGACCCAACCGTATACACGTGCGGACCATCACCGACCCAGTCGCCAGTAAAGATATCGTGATCGTGTTGGTTCTGGTGGCATGGTTCACACAGCGTTTCCAGATTCGACAGCCGGTTCGAGCCACCCTCTGACAACGGAACGATGTGGTGGGCGTGGAGCCGAACCCCCTCGTTACCCGCATGCGGACCGCTTTGTCGACCGCACGATTGGCACGTCCAGTTGTCGTGTCGGTAGACCGTCTTTCGACGGGCTTCCCAGTCTGGCGGACGATTCCCCGAATATGTGTCTGGATCGTCGTAGCGTGAGTTGATCTGCCTCTCAAGTGTGCTCATTCGATATCGATCCTCGTTTTTAACTTAGTAATGATATCCTATCCGAACATATATAGATACTTGGATGAAATGAAAGTGCGTTCGTGAGTGAGCAATACAGGAAGAAAGACCGTAATTTCGACGGGAAGCCTCCAAACGGGACCATTCCGTGGACAGATGAAGTCCTCCAAAGAATCTCTCGAACGGTCCTTGGATTAGACCGACGACGGACCGATCAAGCGGTATGTGAACAAGTAGCAGTACGTTGCTTACAACCGTGTTCTGGCTGGATGACTGTGTTAGTGTTTGATGGTAGTGGGCTCACGGCCGTTCGTTGATCCGGGAGACATCGCTACCCGAGGGCCCAAACTGTCTCCGATTGGTCGTTCATCTGTTTCGTTTCACCAGGAATCTGGGCATCGGCACGGATCTCGACAAAGCGCTCCTTGTAGGTCAAGCCGTTCTTCTGCTGGTCCTTCTTTTGAACGGCGATTCTGTTCTTCGAGTAGTCGATGAGTCGGCTGATCTAGACATAAAATAAATGTATATTTGATATTTTTTAAGAGGTTCCAGAGACAGTCTAGGACGGCAGCTGTACCCTCTCATGAAAAGTACCCCTGGGGGTTAATCAGACGGCAAACGTAAGCCAGCCATGGCCGTTCTCATTGGCACTCGTGATGGCGTCTACCGCACAGCAACCGTCCCCGTCGACGACGTCGAACAGGTGCTCGATAGCGGTGATGTCCCCAGAGTCCAGACGTTTCCGGAAGTCGACGGCGTATTCGCGGCCACGAAGACGGGACTGTATCGGTCGATGGATGATGGGCGAACGTGGGAGGGCCTCGGCGTCCCACAGGAGGAGGTGTACTCAGTTGTCGCCAGTCCCGATGGTGAACGGCTCTATGCGGGCACCCATCCTGCGCACCTCTACGTTTCGACTGATCGCGGTGAGACGTGGCACGAACTCGAGGGCTTTCAGGAGCTTCCGTCACGGGACGAGTGGCATACGCCGCGCCACCGTAACGAAGCCCACGTGCGGAGCCTCGGCGTGCATCCGGAGACGCCTGACAGAGTAATTGCCGGCGTCGAGGTCGGCGGCGTCCACGTCAGCGACGACCAGGGCGAGACGTGGACTGAGCGCCGCGACGGCGTCCACGACGACGTCCATCACGTTCACGTCTACGGGGCGGACGAGTACATTGCCTCATGTGGCGACGGGCTCTACCGAACGCGCGATGCTGGGCAGTCCTGGACACGACTCGATACGGACCTCGCTCATCGATATTTTCGGGAGGCCTTCACGTTCAATGGCCGACTCTACGCGGCGGCAGCCCGGAGTTCGCCGGGAACGTGGAGCGGCGATACTGGTGCCGACGCAATACTAGTGGACTCAACTGACTTCGGCGAGACCTTTGAGGCTGTCTTGTACCCCGGTGGGCCGGCCGAGGTCATCCTCGCGTGGACTCAAATCGACGGCAATGTGGTAGCAGGCACGAACGAAGGCCGACTTCTCAGCCGCGATGCGGACGGGACGTGGACCGACGCGGGACAAGTGCCAGCTGGGATTCGATCGCTTGCAGAGTAGATCAAAGACGGCTGCACTCACCTATCGCTGTCGAATCTGCATCGGCAGACCGTTCTTGGTCCGCGTGGTAATCTTCGGTTCAATCGTGATCGTGAGATCCTGACCACCCTACTCGAGGGTCCACTGTTGGCCGATTGTCGCCAGCACTAATGTCGTCTCGAGGCGAGCAAATTCCCGACCGAGACACGTCGACACGTCTGCTCGGCCGGCCAGTTCTCGTCAGTAGGACCATCCACGAGCGACACGGCACCGTATGCGTTGGCCAACACGCGACAGGGGGACTGTCAGCCCTAGTAACCAGCGAATCACCGAACTCGAGCAGCAACAAGGGACTGCCACCATATGCAGCCCTCAGCGGATACCAGAGACGCCCAAACGACTGAAAACAGCAGCTCTGTTGAAACCCTCAACTGGTGACAGGATTGACACCCTCAGCGATAAGTGCAGGTGAAGAGAGTACCAGCAGGTCACTTCACTTTTGCCAGTTCCTTATGATGTTCAGCGAGCAGTTCTAATGTGGACTCAACCTCGTCAAATTTAGGCCCCTGTTCTACGTAGTTCATTTTAGGGAACCAGTTTATAAATCCCTGTTCGTCTAATTTCGGTAGGTGAACGTGTCGATATTCGATTCTAATTGATTCCTCAGACTTCGTACTATCTGGTGGAGTATCGAGTTCTTCTGGTGAATCCGGTTTCGGACTATCTTCTAACAAGGCGAATAATAGTTGCCGACGCTGGACATTCGATACTACTTCGTATAGTTCATCATGGACTTGACTCATGCAAATGACCAGTGGATATCCACACATAAAGTATTCTCCCCGGATTCATCCGAAAAAATGTCTTGATTATCTGGGTGAATAGATTTCTGTTCAGTATGCATCTCTGTGTAACAGCTGTTTCAGACAACATCACGTCTGAAAATAGGATTTCAACAGGGCCAAATCTGGTGTCTTCCTCACGTAATCTCGAGTGGACTGTCCATCTTGCGTGTTCCAGGTCGACTGACCACCGGTCGCCAGCAACGGCAGCCGCGGTGTAGTGCTGGCCGTTCGCCGCAATGCTGTCCGTTCGGGCATCGGTCGTCCGTCCGTTGCCACTGCCTTGCGACCAGACTCGAGAGTCCTTGGTGACGTGGTAGCGAAAAATAAAGAAGGAGTGTGATGACAACGAACTAATGTTAGAGGCACCTGACGCCCTCATCAGGAGATTCAACCGTCACCGATCTCCCTCTCCGGAATACTCACTCGTGTACTCCCAAGCGTCGAGGTCGTACCAAATCGTGGCTACGTGCGTTTTCGCGTCGTGCTCGTCGGGATCAAGGCACTCGTGAATCCCATCGAACGCAGGCGTCTGAAGATCCGATCCGTAGCCGTAGTCACCGGATCCGCGAATCTCCGGCGGTTCTGAACCGGTCTCGACGTCGAGATCGCCGGTTCGTCGCACCACAACCTTCTCGAATCCGGTTCCATCATTGCTCATGTTACTTCCTTCATATCCTCTGTATCCTGCCTACCTGTGTCGTCATCCCACTGGATACCGCACGACTCGCACATCGGTTGGCCGTCGTCGGCGTCCAAGTTCTTCGATATGAAGGGAGACTACCCTCGAGTGGAAGATTGGAAATGCGAGCAGCAAGCTCGAGATCACCGGTCATAACAGTAGCGGGGAGTAGCGTATGAGCGGAAACAGCGAGAGCGTCGCCGACTCCGGTGGGCCAGTAACGGAGCCAGATAACGCTCCCGTTCTCGGCTACACGCGGCTCTCCCAAGAGTCTGACCGTTCGATCACCGGCTAAAAAGAGGACATTCGGGAGTACTGTGCCGACCGCGACCTCGAGTTCGTCGGGATTCTCGACGAGGAAACGGGCTCGAGTGGGTTCGACAGAAGCCGAGAGAAGTACGACGCCCTCCGACGTCACGTTCGCGAGAGTGCCGTCTCGGCTGTCGTCGTTCGGGATCTGTCGCGACTCTCGAGAGATCAGAACGACCGGATCAGACTACTGCTCGCGTTAGACGAGAGCGACGTTGAGCTACATTCGGTTGAACGCGGGCTCGTCGATACCTCCAACCTCGCGATCGAGGCTGCTATGGCAGCGAGCGACGACGTTGGAAAACTCAGAGGACGTCGGCGATCGCGACCTTTGCTTGTTCCATGCCCCGATAGTCGCCACCGCCGTGCCAGCAGAGCAGTGGGAGATTCGCCGCCTTGACCATCTTGTTCGTGACAATCACACGCCGACAAAAGATGCTGGGTTTCGGTTGCTGAGTGCTTAGCTACGCCGACGGACTAACAGCAACGTTCCTGCAAGCACGGCAGAGAGCGCACCGCCGATGCCGAAGCCAGGAACTGATTCATCCTCCTCGGTTTCGCTGTCGTTGTCAGCGGCCTCGGTGTCGTCGTCAGCAGTAGCAGTGTCGTTCTCCGAAGCAGTCGTGTCGTTGTCAACGGCTTCGGTGTCGTTGTCAACAGCAGTCTCGTCGGTAGCAGTGTCGTTCTCCGAAGCAGTAGTATCGTTGTCCGCGGTATCGGTGTCGTTAGCAGCAGTCTCGTTGGTAGCACCGTTGTCAACGGTTTCGGTGTCGTTAGCAGCAGTCTCGTTGATAGCACCGTTGTCAACGGTTTCGGTGTCGTTAGTAGCAGTCTCGTTGGTAGCACCGTCGTCCGCGGTATCGGTAACAGTGAGTGTCCCTGAACGTTCCTCGTCACCGGCAGTGACTGTCCACTCGTAGTCACCTTCGGGAAGGGCGATCCCTTCAGCAGTGAAGGTGACAGACCCCGTGTCGTCGGTGCTGGCAGTCACTTCCTTCTGGACATCCTCTCCACTGATCTCGAAGACGACGTCAGTCTCGGCTGGCTCGCCATCGGCGGTAGTCACGGTGACGTCGAACGTGCTCGCTTCAGTCGTCGCAACCAAATCCGGTGCATCGACCGTCACCTCGAGGTCAGTATCAGCACCGTCGTCGGCGTCTGCAGCGGCCGCGGTTGCTGCGCCCGCAGCGACTGTCGACAGAGCGACCATCGACACGATCATTACTGCGGCGAGTACGGTCCATCGCGTTTCTCGAGTTGTTGTTTCGAATGTCATGTGTTTTGGGTGGTGTCTGAGCGGGTTTTCATCGAATCACCGGCGCCGTCTACAGTGCCACGCCGCCAGCCTCCGGAGCGCAGTACCGGCGGTTTCGCGGCGTGCATTCGGCGGAGATCGCGGCGGTCACAGTCGTTGCTGCACGCGAATTCGGTAGCGGCAACCAGTCCTGTTCCGTGGCTCCTTCGTCTCGAGTCGACGCCGTTTCTGGTTCGCTACTGCGGTCGGATTCGAATCTGCGAGGGTGATTGTCCCTCCGTGTTCTGGGTCCGTCGGCTATCGCTTCTCTTGGGCTCACACGGTTATATTTACAATCGTGTTAGCGATGATTGCAGGACAGTTTCACGGTATACATTTAAGCCAGTGACATTTCGAGCAGCGAAACGGCGATTCGAGACTGCGTATCGCCTGACCTGTCGGGTGTACGCTCGATACCGGGAGGGAACGATCTTTTCCACCGGCCGAACGGGGTGTAACATGCTATCAGAACTATAATAATGGTCTGTTTCTCCGAGATAACGATCACATGGGGTCATTGCAGACATCACGACGAACGTTGTTGACAGCCGCAGCTAGTTGTGCACTCGCCGGCGTCGCTAGTGCTAATTCGAGCGCCGAATCCAGCAGCGACCTCTCGAGAGACTCACGGCAAATTCTCGAAGGTACCGACCACGAAACGACGGTGTACCAGACGGTTGCAAACGCCGACGGACCGACCGTACTGGTCGTTGGCGGAATACACGGCAACGAGGTTGCGGGATACGAGGCAGCGAGCGCCATTGCGGAGTGGGAAATCGATGCCGGCACGCTCGTCACGATCCCCCACGCGAACGCCGAGGCCGTCGAGCAGCGGACGCGCACGGACGACGACGGCGTCGATCTCAACCGTCAGTTCCCCGAAGGCGAGGAGCCAACGACGGACCTCGCCCGAGCGCTCTGGACCGTCGTCGACCGCTACGATCCCGACGTGGTTATCGACCTCCACGAGTCGATCGGCATCTACGCCGGCGGTCCCGTCGACGGCGTCGGGCAGGCGATCTTCCACTCGGACAGTACCGAGACCGCCACCGATGCCGAACAGGCTGCTGACACCGTGAACCGAAACCACGTCGATGAACCGGGGCTTGAGTTCACGACTGATACCTTTTCCAAACCGGAAAATGATCCGAGCGGGTTGCTCGTCCATAAGGCCGCTCGAGACCTGAACGCGCAGTCGTTTCTCATCGAAACCCTCTCGCGCGGCCCCGACCTCGAGACGCGCATTCATTGGCACACACGGTTAGTCACAACTCTGATTGAAGAGGAACTGTTCGAACCTGAGACGGCGACCGATGACTCGACTGGTGATACATCGGCCGATTCCGATGACGAGCGAGTCATCGAAGAGTGCCCCGAAGACACTTCCTGAGA